>NZ_JBBNLO010000072.1:0-6451 GCF_040092405.1 Collinsella sp. CLA-ER-H2 | reverse complement strand
GTATCTCGGGTCAGGCCGCGCGCGACGTCGGTAGCGCTGAACTCACGGCCGTCCGCGCGGCCTGGGCAGAGATCGCCAACAGGCACCTCGCGGCGCACGCCGCGGCCACGGGTACCGCGGCTGTGGCCATAGACCATCGCTCTAATAAAGATAGGGGGCTGGACGAGCAGCCGACCGTCCACGAGGGCGGCGCGGGGCTGATCGGGCACGCCGATCGAGTCAAGCTGAATAAAGAGATACGCGACCGCAACGCCCGCCTGCGGGTCCTTCGCGCAGAGCTGCAGCAGGAGGGCGTTGCGGTCGAGCAGCTGCAACGGGAAGTCGCGGAGCTCGAGCGTCAGCGCGGCCGCATCGAGAAGGCCAAGCGCGGTCGCGCCCAGGGCAGGCACAGGGGCGCGCTGGCCAAGCGCCGCCGCGTGGCCATGGCCACCGCCGCCGCGGCCGCCGATGCCCAACGCCGCGTGGCCATGGCCACCGCGGATCAGGTCGATACCCGCGCGGAGATGATCGCTCAGCTTGACGAGCAAATTGCCGCACTTGACCTCAAGATTCGCCAGCTGCAGGGCGGCAACAGCGCTGCGATGCTGTCCGGCCCCCTGCTCAAGGCCGCGGGGCTGGGCATCGAGCGCCGCAAGCTCGCTGACGAGCGGGCGAGGCTCGCGGGCGAGGACCCCGCGCCTCGCAAGCCCGAGCCGCCGCAGGCCGAACAGAAACGCCCCCGCGGCCACAAGCCCAAGCACTAGCCGCCGGACGGTAGCTTCAGCTACCTTGGCGGCGGCTTTGGCAACGGCCGCCCGCAGCGGCATCCCGACCGTTCGCGGCTGCCGCGGCAGTGGCGAAAAAATATTTTGGAGGGGTCGCGCGTGTAAATATACGCGTGCATGTGCGCCTGCGCGATGGCACGTCTGACCTGCGATAACTAGACTTTTTCGGACTTTTTTGGAGCCGTACGCTTAGGCTGCGCCACGAACGGTGGCGCAGGGTTCAAGGCAAGGAGGTTGTCATGGTCAGGGTTCGTCTTGAGGGCATGACCGACGAGGTTCGGCGCATCGCCGCCGCGATGCAGGCGGCTGGGTGCGTGCTCGAGCGTTCGCGCGAGTACCCCAACCGCGGCGAGAGCGGGTACGTGCGCGTATACCTCGACTGCGATCTGACCGAGGAGGTCGAGGACGATGATTAACATCGACGGAATCGAGTACCGCACTGCTGCACAATGGGAGAAGAAGCACCGCCACGTGCTTAAAGGCCAGCTCAAGAAGGGTGTCGAGCGCTCCTGGCGCTCGCCCAACGGTAACGAGACCATGATGTTTTACAGCGTCGAGCAGACCCGCCCTTGGGCGAAGAAGGATGTCGAAGCCGTCAACCGCCGCCGCCGCGCCGACGCCAAGGCCAAGCGCGACGCCGAGGAGTGCGAGCGCATCGAGGGCGCCGCCCGCGCGGAACAGCATCGCAAAGACCTTCTCGATTGTTGGGGGGCTCACATCGACGAGGAAACCTTGCAGGAGGGCCGCCGCGACCACACCGCCTACCAGTGGTGCGATCTCGGCTTCGTTCCGATTGCCGAAGCTCGGTGGCGGCTTACCCGATACGGAGGCAATTCCGCATGGTATTACTGCTCTCCCTGGGATGTGCGCTATGACCCAGACCGCGCCAAGGAGCTGCTGGAGACGGGGCCGCGCGAGTACGACAGGATGCCCGACGGTCGTCCGTACGATGGGCGTCCGTGGTGGCAAGCGTAAAAACGGGGAGGGTCAAAAACCCTCCCCGTTTCGTTAGCGGTGTCGACCCGCCTACCTGCGAGTCCTGTAGACCTTGCTTCGGTGGTCAACATCGACAACAAGGATGACGAGAACATCGTCCTCGATATCGGCGACTATCCGATAGTCACCGACCCTGTAGCGCCAGAGACCTGACTTGTTCTCGGTCAATCCCTTTCCCATGCTTCTCGGGTCTTCGAGCTGTGAAATCTCATGAAGTTTCGCCACGATCCTCCTGGCGATCTGCTTGTCCAGCTTCTTCATCGAACGCTGGACGTCCTTGTCGATCTCAATCCGCCAAGCCAAGGCTTTCCTCCAGCTCGTCGAGCGTCACGGTCTCAAGCCTGCCGGCCCGGTAATCCTCGACCTTCTTCAATAGGCCGTATTCGTACTCAAGCCTGTCAATCTCGGCAGCGAGCGCTTCTGTCATGTAGAAAGTCTTCGTGCGTCCCGTTGATTTCGCCAAACGGTCGTACCTGATTGCCAAGTCCTCGGGCATCCTCAATGCCGCGGTAGCAGTTGCCACGGTGCACCTCCCAATCATCTGTATAACACGTTATACATTCTAGCACACCATTCGCCGTATAGGTGTAAAACACGTTATACAGATGGCCGCAGGGGTGTACAATAAATATATTGATAATATACGTCCTGTAAAGGCAGGGCCTTACCCCTCGGGGGCGGCTGGTATGTGGGGTGGTGTTCAGTGGCAGATCGCAGGAAGAAACCGGAGCATGATGACGCCTGGTGGGCAGACCAGCGCCATGCCTACATCGAGAAGAACGACATCCTTCTGTCCGACTATCCGTCCTGGGAATGGGTCAGCCCGTACGATTTTTGGAGGACCATCTTCCCCGAGGGCTTTCTGCAGCCCCGCGGCGAGGAGGTCCCGTGGCGCGAGAGGGGCGGCGGCCATCCCAACGGCATCGCCATCCAGATCACCAACAGGACCAAGACGGTCAAGACCAAGACGGGCCGCAAGCGCGACGTCCCCGTGGTCGAGCGGTTTACGTTGACCGACGACCTTGACGGCGTGATGGAGCGCGTCGTCGACTCGAACAGGAAGAACGAGTCCGTCTTCTGCGCGCCCGTGTCGTTTTTCGGCAAGAGCCGCGTTGCCGAGAACGCCCGGTTCCTGCATGCTTTCGCGATCGACCTCGACGGTGTCGGCGTGCAGGAGCTGAAGAACATGCTGAAGCAGTTCCGCAACGGCCACGACCCGAAGCTTGCCGCGGACAAATGGGTGTCCCTCCCCCAACCGACCTTCCTCGTGAACTCGGGTACGGGCTTCCACCTCTACTACGTCCTTGACCAGCCGATTCCGCTGGTCCCGCGCATCGTGCCGTTCGTGCAGGAGATCAAGGCGATGCTCACTGACTACATTTGGCGCGATACCGTCTCGACGCTCGAGGACGTCCAGCACCAGGGCATCTACCAGCCCTTCAGGATGCCCGGCACTCCCACGAAGCTCAATGGCAAGGCCGCGGGATCGAAGATTAAGGACAAGTACGAGGCCGTGGCGTTCGTCCACAACGGCGAGGACGGGAAACCCTGGCGATGCAGCCTCGACTACCTGCTGGGATACGCCGGGGTCCGCGGCGGCAAGGACCGCGCCGAGCTCATCGAGCTCATGCGCACCGCCGGGCGTACGCCCATCGAGCGCGCCAAGAAGCTCTGGCCGGAGTGGTACCAGGCGCGCATCGTCGAGGGCAAGGCCCCCGGCCGCTGGACCTGCAAGCGCGACCTGTACGACTGGTGGCTCGGCGAGGTCAAGACGAAGGCCACCGACCACCACCGCTACTGGTGCCTGAACGTGCTCGCGGCCTATGCGAAGAAGTGCGGTATCCCGTACGAGGAGCTCGAGGCCGATGCGCTCGCGCTCGTGCCGACGCTCGAGGACCTGACCGAGCGCGAGGACAACCATTTCACCGAGGAACACGCGCTCGCGGCCATCGAGGCGTACTACGACCCCATCATCCACAAGCTCACCCGCGACCGCATAGAGCGGCGTACGGCTATCGAGCTGCCGAAAAACAAGAGGAACGGGCGATCTCAGGCGAAGCACCTTGAGGGCGCGCGGGCCATTCGAGACATCAACAATGACAACTGGCGCGAGGGTAATGGACGAAAGCCAAAGGCCGACCTCGTCCGCGAATACGCCGCGGCGCACCCCGACGCCAGCCACAGCGCCATCGCCCGAGAGCTGGGCATCTCGCGCACGACCGTCATCAAATGGCTGCACGATGCGCCGGAGGAAGTTGCCGAGACGGAAAGGCCGAATGGTTCGTGCGACTCAGCGATGGTTGGACTCAGGGACGCCATCCGCACCTGCTTCGAGTTCGCTACCGTCGACGGAACCTTGGTGCTCCCCATAGAAGGAGCTCCATCGGAACGGGAAAAACGGGAACGGGAAACGGTAAAATCATCGGGAACCATCGGGAAAATCCCCGATGGTTCCCGGGAACCGTTCCCGATTGACGATAGGTTGACCAATGGGCATAACTAAGCGTGAAATAGCTGCTGAGCTGGGAGTTTCCAAGCGAACAATAGCTAACTACATCGGTAAACTAGGACTGGGAAACCACGTTTCCCGAAACGGGAACACCGACATCCTCGATGACTTCGCCGCGGCGGCTATCGCCGACGCGCTGAAGAACCTCGAGAAACCGTCCCGCCAGCCAGCCGCCGCGGCGCCCGCCCCGGACTCCCTGGCTGACTCCCTGGCCGCCCAACTGGAAATCGAGCGGTCCCGCAACGCCGAGCTGATGGAGGCGCTTGCGGTCGAGCGCGACCGCGCCGCCCGCGCCGAGGCCGAGGCCAAGGCGCAGCTCGCCGAGGCCAACGCAAGGGTCGCGGAGCTCGCCGGAAAGCTCGCGTCGCTCGCCGAGCGCCAGCAGGCGATCGCCGCGACGCCGTGGTGGCGTCGCGGCCGCATGGCCATGAAGCTGCTCGGCCCAGGGGGAGAATAGCGGGAGCCCCGCGGCCCATCGAAGGGGCCGCGGGGCTCTTCGGTTTTCATCGCGGCGGCAGGTTTAGAACGGGTACACGAGCTTGCCGTCGATCTCGACCTCGGCCACGCCGCAGTACTGGTTGGCGCGGTCCCAGAAATCATCCAGGCTGCCGCCGGGGCCGACCGTCGCGGCAGGCGGCAGGCGCAGCACCTCGCGGCTGAAGCCCCTTTCGGTCCGAGGCTTGGTCCCGTCATCGCCGCCTCCCCTGTCGAACTCGAGGCGGCTCCAGAGCACCGCCGCCGAGCCGTCGGCGGTGAGCTCGAGGACGTCCTTGCTCAGCGCTGCCGATCCGTCGGCGCGGGTGTAGTAGCTCTCGACCTTGTTTTTAAAAGTGATGGTGACGTTCATTTCTGATCCCCCAGCAGCATGTTGACGGCCTCGGCGATCTGTCCGCCGCGGGTGAACGGCTGGCCGTTCGTGTACCGCAGCTGCTCGGTCAGCGCGACGGACAGGGCGCGGCGGCTGTCCTCGGTATCGAAGGTCATGCCAGAGGTCTGCTCGAGGATCGCGCCGACCTCGACAAGTCGGTGGGTTCGCGCCTTCCGCTCCGCCGCGGCCTTCTTCCTCTCGAGGTCCCTCAGCTCCTTCTTCAGCGCGGCGGCGCGGGCTGCCTGCTTGTCTGCCGCGGCCCTCTTCCGTGCAATCTGCTCGTCGATGGATGCCGTCATAAATGACCGCCCTTCCTTGCTCGTTAGTGTTTTGTCTTTGCAGCAAAATATACCCATACTCACGGTAAAATTTCGCGAGCTGGGTATAGCACTACCAGAGGTAGTGCGCACTTGGCAGTACTTTTGCCACGATGCGTCAAAAGTCCTGCACTGCGTGCGGTCTTGGCAGACGGCCCTACGCCCGATCCCGAAGCCGTTCGCCTGAGACGGCTCACGTCTACGGGGTCGGGCTGCGTGGTCGCTGCGCTCCCTTGCACTCCGCGCTGCGGGCACCGTTCGCCGACCGCGGCTCACGGCACTCCGCGCCGCTGCGCGGGGCGCATCTGCGCCCCTTGCCTGAAAGGAACTCGCATGGCCATCTTCCATCTGAACTACCGCGGCTGCTCGCCCGCCACCGGGGCGGGCGCGGTCAGGAAGGCCGCGTACCAGTCGGGCCAGGCGCTTGTGGAAGAGCGGACGGGGCAGCTCTGCGACTATGCCAGGAAGGAACGCGTCGTCGAGGAGGGTCTGTCTCTGCCCGGTGGCGTGCCGCCCATCGGGCGCGGCGAGCTCTGGAACGGGGCCGAGCGGGCATGGGCCGAGGGCGGCGGCGGCAACGAGCTCGTCGCGCTGCGCTATGAGTTTGCGTTGCCGATTGAGCTCGATGCCGACGGCCGCCGCGCCTGCGTGCGCGATTTCTGCGGGATGTTCCCCGCGAAGGCGTGCGACTGGGCGATACATGATGACGGCCGCGGCGGGAACCCCCACGCTCACGTCCTCGTCTCCGCGCTCGACCTTGGCGCTCAGGGCTTCATCCAGAGGACCAAGGGCGAGAAGGGGCAGTGCTGGTACCTGTGCCAGGATGCACATGGGCAGCAGGCGCCCATGTGCGCAACCGATTGGAAGGCAGCCAAGGCAGATGGCTGGGAGAAGATATATAACTTCAAGGATGGCCGCCGCCTGACCATGAAGCAGGCGAAGGCCGAGGGCCTGGGCACGAAGGACCGCACGAGTAAGAGGCCGGTGCAGATGCACC
>NZ_JBBNLO010000009.1:0-83147 GCF_040092405.1 Collinsella sp. CLA-ER-H2 | reverse complement strand
TCGCCATATTCTTCTTGAGGGTGATGACCAGATCCTCGGCGTTCATACCTGCTCCAATGCCGTGGTTGCTGGTTTCATTATACCACGGTGGCATCACCTATATGTCAATTCTGGTCTAACAGAGCCAATATTTATGCCGACCATGCGAGCGGCAAGGACTTCGATCGACCGCGTTATCGCGAGCTGCTGCACGTCCTGGGAGACGGGGACGTACTGGTGGTGCTTTCTATCGACCGACTTGGTCGTAATTACTCCGAGATTCTTGAGGAATGGCGACGCATTACCAAGGAGCTCGGGGTTGCCATTGTGGTGTTGGACATGCCATTGCTTGACACGCGCGTCAGGGCCAGCGGCGCGCCGGATGTGACCAACATCCTGATTGCCGATATTGTGCTGCAACTGCTGAGCTACGTGGCGCAGGTGGAGCGCGAGAATATCCATCGGCGCCAGGCGGAGGGAATTGCAGCGGCGCGGGCGCGAGGGGTCCGTTTCGGTCGACCTCGCAAGCCGCGCCCTCCTCAGTTTGAGCTGGTGCGCGATAGCTATGAGGCAGGCGATATTACCCGCAGCCAGGCAGCAAAGTGCTTGGGTGTGTGCGTGGGGACGTTCGATCGCTGGATGCGCGAGGCGGGGTAGGGGTTTGCGTCGCTTTGTCGCTTCCTGTTGCGATTCAAATTTTGATACGTTGACGATGTCATTTGGGGCTACACTCGCTGATATTCAAAAAAGGAGGTTGGCCCTTGGCACGCGTAAAACAAATAATCGGATGGACCGCGATCGTTCTGTTCGCTGTAACGCTGACGGGCATCTGGGTGCTGACGGAGCAAAATGCGGTAGAGACGTCGTTGCTGAGCGAGTCCACCGCGCGTGTGGTGGAGGGTCAGGCTACGGGCGTTCAGGCTGCCGATGCCACGGGTGAAGCTCAGACGGAGAACGGAATGACCGGGGGCACCGATTCGGCTGCCTCGAATGTCCGGTCTGGCCGACTTGCTTCCGTTCGCATGTGGGTGGGCACAAACGTCCGTCGCGTTGCCCATACCGTAGAGTTTTTCTTCGTCGGATTGTTCGCCTCGGTGGTCGTGGTTTGCTTTTCCAGGCGTCCGTGGAGCGTATGCTCCCGTTGCGTGCCCGTATTGCTCTTTTGCGCCGCCTGCTCCGTTGGCGATCAGGTACATAAGATCTTTGTTCCCGGCAGGCATTTCGACGTTATCGATTTAGGATTCGATGCTGCGGGCTATGTCACCGCCATGCTGTTGGTATTGCTGGCGGCGGCGTTGGTGCGCCATGCGACTCGGCCGATCGGCGCCCATGCGAGGCGCTAGCCGGTAACAAACCCGTTTCTGATAATGCGACCTTGTTGAATTATTTTGTGTCGCGCGTATTTCCGAGCGGTCGGATTTGAGGGGCGAGCGGTAGAACGCTCGCCCTTTGTGCGCCACGATGCGGCACAATGTACCGTAAAAGCTGTTTATATCCGGTACGAATCGTTCGTTGGTCTTTAATTCTTCTCAACGGAGGTGTTTGAGATGGCAAACGGATTGCTTTTGCGGCTTCGCGAGCGTGAGCTCAGCGCGTGCCCGGCGGAACGCAATGTCATCGCATATGTAAGCGCTCATCCGCACGAGGTGGTCGGGCTGTCCGTCCGCGGTCTTGCCGATGCCACGTTCTCCTCGCCCTCGAGCATTTTGCGCTTTTGCAAGCGCTTGGGTTTTGCGGGCTACAAGGAGTTCCAGCGCGAACTGATTGCCGAGCTGGCGCTCTTGGGTGACAAGAAAGACGTTGCCCTCGAGGACATCTCCATGGATGACAGCGTCGAACGTATCGTGGGGAAGGTGATGAAAAGCAACGTGCGCACGATTGAAGCGACGGCGCGAACGCTCGATTACACCGTCTTGGAGCGATGTGCGGCCTATCTTAAGCGGGCACGCGCGGTCAATCTGTTCGGTATCGGTGCCTCTCGTTTGGTCGCGCACGATCTGGCGCAAAAGCTCATGCGTGTCGACAAAGAGTGCCATCTGTACGACGACTGGCATGATCAACTCTTGTGTGCCAAGAACATGCATGAGGGCGATATGGCAATCGCCTTTAGCTACTCGGGCTTGACGCAAGAGGTGCTGGACTGCACCGCCGAGGCTCAACGTCACAGCTGTCCCGTTGTGGCCGTTACCAAAGTAGATGGATCATCCAAGCTTGCCACCATGGCCGATGCCGTGCTCGGCGTCGCTGCGAGTGAACCCTTGGTCCGCAGTGGTGCCATGGCTTCGCGTATGGCTCAGCTTATGGTTGTCGATGCCCTGTACGCTGCTTACGTTGCCAGCGACTACGAACGGGCGACGCATGTCATTAAGCAAAACTACATCGAGAAACAGGAAAGATGAGGTGAATGAAATGCTCGATTTAACAAAATTCACGACCGAACAGCGTAATCAAAGGTCAATGGACCTCGATACGATGACATCGCTGCAAATCGTCACGACGATGAACGATGAGGATCTTCGTGCCGTCCAGTCGGTCACAAAAGTGCTGCCCCAGGTTGCCACAGCAATCGACTGGGCTGCTGAGGCACTCGAGCGCGGCGGGCGCGTCTTTTACATGGGCGCAGGCACCAGCGGTCGTCTGGGCGTACTCGACGCTTCGGAGTGTCCGCCCACGTTTGGCGTGTCACCCGATCTGATTGTCGGGCTCATTGCCGGAGGCGAGACGGCGTTTATCAAGGCTGTCGAAGGTGCCGAAGACAGCGAGGAGCTTGGCGCGAGCGACCTGCGGGGGCGTGGACTCTCGGACAAGGATCTTGTCGTTGGCCTGGCGGCAAGCGGTCGTACTCCCTATGTGGTGGGCGGCCTTGTGTACGCCAAGGCAACTGGGTGCAAGACGATCGCAATTGCCTGCAACCAAGGGTCGAAGATCGGGGAGAGCGCAGATCTTGCCATTGAACCCGTGCCCGGTCCCGAGGTACTGACCGGCTCAACGAGGCTCAAGGCGGGAACGGTTCAAAAGCTCATTCTCAACATGATTTCGACCGGTGCCATGGTCAAGATCGGCAAGGTATACCAAAACCTGATGGTCGATGTGCAGCAGACGAACGAGAAGTTGGTGGTGCGCGGCCAGAACATCGTGATGGAGGCGACCGGCTGCACGCGCGAGTGCGCTATTCAGGCGCTTGCAGATGCCGGCGGCCACGTAAAAACCGCTATTGTCTCGGTACTGCTGGACTGCGATGCCGAGCAGGCTGCGGTAGCTCTTGAGCGAGCGCGAGGCCATGTCCGTGCTGCGGTGAGTGGCCATGAGAAGAGCAATGCCGATGCCCAATAGGTGTGCGGCGTGAGCTGATATGACATCCAGACGAGATACCCAATACAAGGAGGAGTTATGACGAACAAAGAGCTGGCTCAAAAGCTGCTGGACCTTTTGGGCGGTAAGGACAACGTGCTGGCAAACGCGGCGTGCATGACGCGCCTGCGCGTGACCGTCAAAGACACGGGCAACGTCGACACGGAGGGCATTAAGGCACTCGACGGCGTGATGGGCCTGGTCGAGGACGACACGATGCAGATCGTGCTGGGTCCGGGCAAGGTGAATAAGGTGCTCGAGGAGTTCTCCAAGCTCACCGGCCTTGCGAAAGGCGTTGCCGACGAGAGCGTGGTTGACGCTGCGGCCACAAACAAGGCCGCGCAGAAGGCCAAATACGAGTCTAAGCCGGTTCAGGCCTTCCTCAAGAAGATTTCCAATGTCTTCGTCGCCCTGCTTCCCGGCATCATTGCGGCTGGCCTCATCAACGGTATCTGCAACGTCATTAACGTCTCGACGGCAGGCGCGCTTGCGGGCGAGTGGTGGTACCAGGGCATTCGTTCCATGGGCTGGGCCCTGTTTGCCTATCTGCCCATCTTGGTGGGCTATAACGCGGCACGTGAGTTTGGTGGCTCCGCTGCGCTGGGCGGCATCGCCGGCATGATGTGTATCGCCAACAGTGCCATGCCCCTGCTTGCGCCTGGCGCGGCCGATCCTGCCACTGCCATTTTGCTGCCGCTCACCAATGCGCAGTACAACCCCGCGGCGGGCGGCATGATTGCGGCTCTCATCGCTGGCGCATTTTTTGCCTGGATGGAGCGTCAGATTCGCAAGGTTATGCCCAACGCGCTCGACACGTTCTTGTCCCCACTGCTGGTGCTCATCATCGGCGCCTTTGCTCTGATGCTCGTCATCCAGCCGGTTGGCGCATGGCTGACGACTGCCATCTTTAGCGTTTTGACCTTTATCTTCGAGAAGCTGGGCGTCCTGGGCGGCTATATCCTGTCGGCAGGCTTCTTGCCGCTGGTTTCCGTCGGCCTGCATCAGGCGCTCACGCCGATCCACGCTATGCTCAACGATCCCGACGGCGCTACCAAGGGTATCAATTACCTGCTCCCCATCCTTATGATGGCTGGCGGCGGCCAGGTCGGTGCCGGTTTGGCGCTGTACTTTAAGACCAAGAACGCCAAGCTTAAGAAGTACGTCGCAGAGTCCATTCCCGTTGGAATCCTGGGTGTGGGCGAGCCCCTGATGTATGCTGTTACGCTGCCGCTCGTTCGTCCGTTTGTGACGGCCTGTCTGGGTGCCGGATTTGGCGGCGCGCTCGCAGCGCTGCTTCACATCGGCACGGTTTCTCAGGGCGTTTCCGGTCTGTTTGGCCTGCTGATCGTCGTTCCTGGCCAGCAGCTCGGCTACGTTGCCGCTATGCTGCTTGCCTATGTCGCCGGCTTTGTCCTGACGTGGTTCTTTGGCGTCGACGAGCAGAAGATCAACGAGTTCTTTGGCGAGTAGTTTGATATCGCGAGCCGTGTTGCTCAGGGCTCGCGGCGCGCGGCAGATTTCTTGATGCTATGGTTGTGCCGGCGGGGCTAACTGCTCCGCCGGCCTTTTTTAAAGGAGCGTTGAAACGTGAAAACGGGTATTTCGATTTATCTTTCCAGCCCTCTGCAGGATATTGAGCGGACGATCGAGCGTGGTGCCGCGGCGGGTGCGCGCTATGCGTTCACCTCACTGCATATTCCCGAGGATGGGGGAGCGGCGTATGCCGATAAGGTCCGTCATGTGCTGTCGCTGCTTTCCGCCCGCGGCATTGCGCTCATTGCCGATGTGGGGCCTCGCACGTGCGATTTGCTCGGGCTTGAGCGCATCGAGGACCTGCGCGATCTGGGGTTGGAATACCTTCGTTTGGACTATGGCTTTAGCGCCCAGCGGGTCGCGGAGCTGTCCGGTGTATTTCGCATAGTGGTCAATGCATCGACGGTGAGTTCTGATGAAATCGCATCGTGGCGTGAGGCCGGTGCCGATGTGACTCGTTTTGCCGCCTGCCACAATTTTTACCCCAAGCCTTATACCGGCTTAGCTCTGGAGGACATTGCTCGGGTGAATCTTCGTCTTGCGGCGCTTGGATTCGAAATCATGGCTTTTGTGCCGGGCGATGCCAACGTTCGCGGGCCGGTATTCGAGGGACTGCCGACGGTCGAGGCGCAGCGCGGTCGCGCGTCAAAGGTTGCTCTCAATATGCTTGAGCTTGCACATGGCGCCGATTGCGACATTGTGTTGGTCGGCGACCCCGATCTTTCCGATGCGGGCTGGGCGCAGTTTGCTCATGTCTCCGCCGGATACGTGGACCTGCAATGCGAGCTTGAGCCCGGTTATGCCTATGTACGTGGGCAGATTCATCACGACCGACCCGATTCGAGCACCCTCATCTTTAGGTCTCAGGAGTCGCGTACGACGCTTAAACCGGATTCCGTGCCGATGGATGCCGGTGCCGGCCTGTCACGAAAGACGGGGTCGATCGCTGTGAGCAATAGCGGCTATGGGCGCTACGAAGGCGAGCTTGAGATTGCGCGGGTCGATCTTCCCGGTGACGAGCGCATGAACGTTGCGGGTCATATCACGCCCGAGGCAATGGAGCTGCTGCCGTTCATCAAACGCGGATTCGGGGTACGGTTCGTTTAGCGTGTGACCCGTGGGCTACAATTGGCCCATCATGCGAAGGCGCCTCGTGTGGCGTGTGCCTGCGTTGGCTGATCTATATTCGGAGGATTTCCATGACCGTACTGTTTGTTGAATATCCCAAGTGCTCGACCTGTAAGAAGGCCAAGGCATGGCTGGACGAACACGGGGTAGAGTATATCGACCGCGATATCGTTTTGGACAATCCCACGGCTGATGAGCTTGCGACCTGGATTGCTCGTTCGGGACTGCCGGTGCGGCGCTTCTTTAATTCGTCGGGCATGAAATATCGAGAGCTGGGCCTGAAGGCGCGTCTAGATGCGGGCATGACGGATCGGGAGTGCTACGAGCTGCTGGCGACCGACGGCATGCTGGTTAAGCGTCCGCTGTTGGTGGGCGACGACTTTGCGATTCCCGGCTTTAGGGAATCGGCTTGGGTCGAGGCGTTGCTGTAGCGGCTGCGGAAAGTGCGACCCGTTTTGAGTGCTCAGGGTGGGACGTGTTTTCCATCGGCGGGCTCGCTCGGCTCAATCATCGAGCTGTGCCCATTCGTGCGGATCGTAGACCTTTACGTGCTTGTTGGGCTTGCCGCTCCAGTACTCCTCGTCCATAAAGGGCAGATATGCCTGAACGCCGGGGCAGATAAAGGGAATCCGCTGCTGTTGCAGTCGCTCGCGCTGGCGCTGCTCCAGGCGCGCCTCGGATATGACGGTCGGCATGCCGGACAGCTCGACGAGGCTTGCCTGGATTCGCTTAAGGTCGGGGAGTCCCGCGTGCCATGACACCCGCATGATCAAAAAGGATGCACGGCGGTATTTTGCCTGCATCACCGTGATGGCGGGGCGCAGTGTGGGATGGATTTTGTCCCGTTCGGGCCAAAGGTCAGCAGTGATCTCGAGGCCCAGGGTCTCCCATAGGTAATCAAGCTCTTCGTCCATGGTGCCTCGATATCTACGCGATCATTGATACTTCGATTGTGTTGCCTGGTGCTATCGTTTTCGCGGTAGAATCTGCCAACGGTTGACGGCTACCGCTCGCGGCGTTTTGCCCTTCGTGTACAGCGGTCGGCTTCACAGGTCCTTCACGGGTTGGACTAAATTAGGCCAATTTGACTGAATTTCAAAAAAGTCAAAATTGGGGCTTGCGTCATGGCGAGACTTCCCGTATATTTCTTTCTTGCGCAAAGGCACAGCCGAGCGCAGCGATGCAGTCATTGGGATGTCGTCTAATGGCAGGACAGCGGATTCTGGTTCCGTCAATGGGGGTTCGACTCCCTCCATCCCAGCCATTGCATTTGCTACATATGGCCCGTTCGTCTAGCGGTTTAGGACGCCGCCCTCTCAAGGCGGAGATCACCAGTTCGAATCTGGTACGGGCTACCAAAATTGAACGCCCGGGCCTCGTAAGAGACCCGGGTTTTGTGTATTGACCGTATATACGGCGCCTGCCGTGTTTCGCTCAGATCGAGGAGTAGCCATGGATCTGCCCATCAGCTTGCAAGACATCACGTATGCCGAGAACTATCTGGCGCAGGGCGACCTGGCTACGGCGACGCCGCTGCTGGAGCGTCTGGTGGAGCTCGCCGAGGAGTATATCGACGCTGAGTGCAAGACGGTGGAGAAGCGCCAATACTTTAGCTTCGATAGCAAGTTTGAGCGCTTGGCCTATCGCCGCGTGGAGAAGGATCCGCGCGAGCTCGTGCAGGTCGAGGTGCCGTTTGACCGCCTGTACTCTGACATGGCGTTTGCCTACATTCGCCAGCAGGATTATGTGAGCGCTCGCAATGCCCTGATGCAGGCTGTGCGTTGGGACCCCATGAACTGCAACTATCGCTTGGATTTGGCCGAGCTGTTCCGCGCACTCGAGGACAAGCAGGAATGGGCATCGCTCTCGTTCTCGGTGCTGGAGCGTGCAAGCGATGGCAAGTGCGCCGCCCGCGCTTACGCCAATCTAGGTCAGTACTTCTTGGAGCCCGAGACCGAGAACGTTTCGGCTGCCGTGGGCTGCGCGCGTCTGGCGCTGCGCCTGGCGCCCAACGATGCGCATACGACGCGCCTGCTCAACAAGATCCATACCACCTATCCGGATGCCGCTGATGAGAGCGACGACCACGTGATGGGTGAACTGGCCCTGCAAGGCGTGCCGACCTCGCCTTCGGCCGAGATTGCCATCTGCCTGATTATGTGCGCGACCGATGCTGCGAGTGACGGCGACAAGCAGGAGGCGACGCGCCTGACGGTGCGTGCTCGCGACTTGGTGGGCGAGGAGGCCTGCGCGGCGATTATCAAACTGGTGCGCGAGAGCGATGCCGAGCTCAATGCCGAGCGCAAGGCAAAGCGTGAGGCTGCGGGCTCAAACGCCGATGGAGCCAAGGAGGCCGGCGATGCCCAGTAAGAGCGAGCGCAAACTCATTTCCAAGAATCGCTCGGCACATCACGAGTACTTTATCGATGAGACGTTTGAGTGCGGTATTGAGCTGAGCGGCACCGAGGTCAAGTCGATTCGCGAGCGCGCCTGTCAGATCACTGACACTTTTGCGCTGATTCGTGGCGGCGAGTGCTGGCTCGTCGGACTGCATATCCACCCTTATAGCCATGGTGGCGTGTGGAATCGCGATCCCGATCGTCGGCGTCGTCTGCTGCTGCACCGCAAGGAGATCGACTTTCTTGACGGCAAACTTCGCAACCGTGGTTATGCGCTGGTTCCGTTGGAACTCTACTTTAATACCGACGGCCGCGTAAAGCTGCTGCTGGGTCTGGGTCGCGGCAAGAAGCTCTACGACAAGCGCGAGGACATGGCCAAGCGTGATGTCCAACGCGAGATCGACCGCGCCCTTAAGGAACGCAACCGCTAGGCACTCTGTATAAGTTGCGGTGGAATACGGACTGTTTTGCCTGTTTGAGGGGCTATTCAGTCCCTATTTCACCGCAACTGCGGGCGTCTCATCTTTCTTACTGTTCTGACACATATGTTTCAAAGGCGGCGTCCGTTATGGGTGCCGCCTTTTTTGTGGGTACATACATTCATGAGGTTCCAACCCGAGCTAGGGGAGTGATCGTTATGGACAAAACTGCGTTCTTTACCATGCCGAGCGGTCTGTACGTGGTGAGCGCTGCGGCAGAAGGGTTGCGCGCCGGCTGCGTCATCAACACTGCGGTGCAGGTGACGTCCATGCCGCCGCGTATTTCGGTTGCCGTGAACAAGGACAATGTCACCTCGGGCGTCATCGCATCGGCCAAAGCGTTCGCGCTGACCGTGATCGATCAGACCGCCGACATGCTCTACATCGGTAACTTTGGGTTCCGCACCAGCAGCGATTATGACAAGTTTGCCAAATACGAGACCCGCGAGACGGCTCTGGGCATGCCCTATGTGCCTGAGCACGCGGCGGCGCTGTTCAGCTGCCGTCTGATCGATACCGTGGATGTGGGCACGCACCTGCTCTTTATCGGCGAGGTGGAGGATGCCGAGCGCTTGAGCGGCGAGGCCCCGCTGACCTATGACTACTATCACAAGGTCTTGAAGGGCAAGACGCCGCCCAAAGCCTCGTCGTATCAAGGCTAGAAATGTTCTAAAAATGCTTGTATTATATTATTGAGAATATATACTAATAAGCAAGTACACCAGCAGTCGCGTTCGAGAGGAGAACATCATGGCTGAGGAGAAAAAGACGTATAAGTTTGTGTGCGTCGTTTGCGGTTACGAGGTTGAGGTCGACACGCCCGAGCTGCCCGAGGACTACGTGTGCCCGGTGTGCGGCGTTGGTCCCGATGAGTTTGAGCTCGTCGAGGAGTAGCTCGCAGACACACGACTTGCAGCAACACATAGCTCTGTCCAAGGGTCTCGGTCGGATATTCCGGCCGGGACCCTTTTCCTCCGTCCCCAAGGGATCACGGCTGCTGTTAGCCGATCCAGTCTGTCGTGAGTCCGGCCGACCTTTTGTCTCAATCTGTAACATCTAACGACTCAAAACGGGTCTTCCTGTTACAGATTGAGACAAAAGGTTGGAGCTGAAGAAATGTCTCGATCTGTAACATCTAGAAGTGGAAAATGGGTCCACTTGTTACAGATCGAGACAAACCAAAACCGTCCGGCAGAAGATCTCGATCTGTGACACCTAGACATCAAAAGCGGGTCTAGATGTTACGGATCGAGACGTTTGCCTGGGTAGGTGCTCCGCCCCATTACATCCCTGTCAACAACACGACATCAAGAATCGTCACGATGACGCCGATCCCTACGAGCAACGCGTTGAGCGGGCGCGAGTTGGCGTATTTGCCCATGACGCGGGGCGAACTGGTGAGTCGTATGAGCACAAAGACCGTAATCGGCAATTGAAGCGACAGCAGCGCCTGGCTCCAGATGAGGCCCTCAAAGGGATTTTTGACGACCAGGCATGCCGTCACTGCGCCGACGAAACAGGCCGCCACCCCGATCGAGGAGTGTCGGTCGTGGATGTCGTATTCCTCGTCGAACACACCCGCGGTGATGGTGCCTGCCGCCATGCCCGCCGTCACACTGCTCGAGAGGCCCGCAAACAGCAGCGCCACCGCAAAGATGGTCGAGCTCGCCGGGCCCAAGATGGGGGAGAGCGTGGCCGCTGCGACGGCGAGGTCGTCTACGACAATGCCGTGCGCAAAGAAAGTCGTCGCGGCCAGGATGACCATGGCCGAGTTGATTGCCCAGCCAACACCCATCGAAAAGAGCGTGTCAAAGAGCTCGTAGCGCAGACGTTCTTCGATAACCTGCTCGCCTTGGCCTTCGAAGTGCATGGATTGGATGACCTCGGAGTGCAGGAAGAGGTTGTGGGGCATAACGACCGCGCCCAGGACACTTACGATAATCGCGGCCGAGCCGGTGGGCATACTGGGTGTGATCCAGCTTGTGGCGGCTTGCGGCCAGTCGACCTTGACTAGTGCAAGCTCGGCTAAAAACGAAAGTCCCACCACGCCCACGAAGGCGATGATCCAGCGTTCGGCGCGTTTGTAGGAGCTTGTCATGAGCATGACAATCGATGCCGCCGCCACGATGATGCAGCCGGCGCGTACGGGCAGGCCAAAGAGCATTTGAAGCGCGATCGCACCGCCCAGGACTTCGGCCATGGCGGTGGCGATGGTCGCAAGATAGGCACTGGCGAGCACCGTGCGCCCAACGAAGCGGGGGAGGTAACGTGTCGTGGCCTCGGCAAGACAGGCGCCCGTGGCGATACCCAGGTGCGCCGCGTTGTGCTGCAGCGCGATGAGCATGATCGTGGACAGCGTGACGATCCACAGCAGCGCGTAGCCAAACTGCGAGCCGGCGGCCATATTGGAGGCCCAATTGCCCGGGTCGATAAAGCCGACGGTCACGAGCAGGCCGGGCCCGATGTGCCGTGCGATGTCTAGGCCTCCGTGGCCGCCAGTGCGTCGGGAGCCAAAATGATGTTTGAGATGGTTGAGCATGGTGTTGAACATGGTGGGTTCCTGCATATGGGTGGTGCGGCGCCGCGCTTGGATCACGTGGCGCCGCGCGCTGGGCTTGGGTTGGGGCTACTTGTGCGCCTTGCCCTGATTGGCCACGGCGTCGATCTTGGCGGCGATGGTTGTCGGGTCGCCGATGTAGCGCTTATAGAGGACGTTGAACTCGGCATCGAAGGTGTAGACGAGCGGCACGCCGGTGGGGATGTTGACCTTGACGATCTCCTCGGGCGTGAGGTGCTCGAACTTCATGACGAGAGAGCGCAGGGAGTTGCCGTGCGCGGCGATGAGCACGCGCTTGCCGGCGAGCATCTGGGGGCGAATCTCGTCCTCAAAATAAGGCCAGGCACGGGCAATCGTGTCCTTGAGACACTCGGTGTAGGGTAGCTGGTCGGGCGCGATGTCGCGGTATTGCTCCTGCGTGTGGGGGTCGCGACTATCGCCCGGCTCGAGCGCCGGCGGGCAGACATCGAAGGAACGGCGCCAGATGAGTACCTGCTCGTCGCCGTGCTCCGCCGCGGCATCGGCCTTGTTGAGACCCTGCAGCGCGCCGTAGTGGCGCTCGTTGAGCTTCCAGGACTTGATGACGGGCAGCCATTCGCGGTCCATCTGGGCGAGCACGATGTTGAGGGTATGGATTGCCCGCTTGAGGCGCGAGGTGTAGCAGACGTCAAAGTCGAAACCCGCTTCTTTGAGGGCTCGACCGCCTGCGGCGGCTTCTTCGCGGCCCGTGTCGGTGAGCTCAACATCGGTCCAGCCGGTGAACAGGTTGAGTTTGTTCCACTCGGATTCTCCGTGACGGATAAGGACAAGTTGCATCGTCTGTTGGTCTTTCTGGCGTGCCATGGGGGCCTCCTTGATCTGGCACGGCGCGCGTGCCGTTTGCTTGACGCCGCAAAGGATACCCGTTTTAGGCCAAAAAGTTAACCACGACTAACAAAATTGTTGAATTTGAATGGGGTGGGGAAAGGGGGTTGCCGAAATGTCTTGATCTGTAACAACTAGGGATGGAAATTGGGTCTAGGTGTTACAGATCAAGACAGGAAGAAATGGTCCTATGGAAAATCTCGATCTGTAACAGCTGACCGCCAAAACTGACCCTTCGTGTTACAGATCGAGACATTCGGAACCGTCTCTCGAAAACATCTCAATCTGTAACAGTTAGTCGTCGAAATTGGGTCTTACTGTTACAGATTGAGATGTTTGAAGAGGTGAGTTTGCAGGCCGAACTTGGGGCCTATGTTGTCGCCCTTGAGGTCGGCGGTGTCCACTCGTAGGGCGTGCGTTACGCGATTGTTTCGAAACGGGTGGGAAACACAACAGGCCGGTGATGCTCCTAGTATGCCTATTCAACTGACTGTCTAAATATCTAGGGGAGGATCGCGATGCAGGCAGATTTCGCTCAGCAGCAGGGCCTTTATCGCCCCGAATTCGACCACGATGCATGTGGCATCGGCGCGCTTGCCGATATCAACGGCGAGCGCCATCACCAGATTTTGGACGATGCGCTGTCCATTCTGGTCAACTTGGAGCACCGCGGTGGCACGGGACTCGAGAAGAACACCGGCGACGGCGCTGGCATCCTGTTCCAGGTTCCGCATCACTTTTTCCGTAAAGAGGCTCAAAAGTGCGGCCAGATTCTGCCGGCAGAGGGCGACTATGGCGTGGCCATGCTGTTCTTCCCGCAGGACGACAAGGGCGTAGAGGATGCCCGCCGCGTGTTTGAAGAGGGTTGCGCCGAGGCCGGCGTGCCGCTGCTCTTTTGGCGCGAGGTACCGGTCGACCCGCACGACCTGGGCGAGACGGCCCGCGCCTGCATGCCCACTATCCTGCAGGCCTTCCTGGGCCGTCCGGACGACACGCCCGCCGGCGATGCCTTCGAGCGTCGTCTGTACGTGTGCCGCCGCACCATCGAAAAGAAGGCCGATGCTGAGTTTGCCCTGCGCGACAAGATCTTCTATGTGTGCTCTATGAGCTCGCGCACCATCGTGTACAAGGGCATGCTGGTCGCCACGCAGATGCGCCGCTTCTTCATCGATCTCAACGACGCCGCCGTCAAGACGGCCGTGGCGCTCGTCCACTCGCGCTACTCCACCAACACTACGCCCAGCTGGGAGCGCGCGCACCCCAACCGCTTTATCATCCACAACGGCGAGATCAACACCCTCAAGGGCAACGTCAACTGGATCCGCGCCCGCGAACCCAACCTGTACAGCCCCGTGCTGCAGCACGATCTTGAGCGCGTGATGCCCATCATCAACCGCGAGGGCTCCGACTCCGCGATTCTGGACAATGTGCTTGAGTTTTTGGTCATGAACGGTCGTCCGCTCACGCGTGCCGCATCCATGCTGCTGCCCGAGCCGTGGGACCACAACGACAGCCTGAGTGAGGAGCGCCGCGCCTACGACGCTTACCAGTCCATGCTCATGGAACCGTGGGATGGCCCGGCGGCCATCGCCTTTACCGACGGTCGCACGCTGGGTGCCGCCCTCGATCGTAACGGCTTGCGTCCCGCCCGCTACTATGTGACGCGCGACGGTCGCTTTATGCTGGCAAGCGAGGTGGGCACCATCGAGGTGAGCCCCGAGAACATCCTGACGAGCGGCTGCCTGGGACCGGGCCAGATGCTCGAGGTCGACTTTGCCCGCGGGCGCGTCATCTACAACGATGAGCTGCGTGCCCGTTACGCCAAGGAAAAGCCCTACCGCGACTGGATTGCCGAGGAGACGCTGACCGTCGACGCGCTCGACAAGCCCGTCGCGCCCACGCCCGCCGAGGATACCGAGGTGCCCGCCGCCGTGCGCATGGCCAAGCTCGGGTATCACTGGGATGATGTTGACGAAGTCGTGCGTCCCATGGCCCAGCAGGGCAAGGCGCCGCTCGCCTCGATGGGTATCGATGCGCCGCTGGCCTGCCTGTCCAAGAAGACGCGCTCGTTCTTTGACTACTTCTATCAGCTGTTCGCCCAAGTCACGAATCCGCCGATCGATGCCCTGCGCGAGCACATGGTGACTTCGACCACGCTCTACCTGGGCAACCACGGCAACTTGCTCGAGGACTCCCGTACGGCCTGCCAGCTGGTGCGCCTGGAGCGCCCGCTGCTGAGCGAGGAGGAGTTCGACCGCATTTGCGCGATTGACCGTGTTGGCTTTAAGACCCGCCGGTTCCGTGCCGTGTACCGCCGCGACGCGGGTGAGGGCGCGCTGCAGGCTGCGCTCAAGCAGCTTGCCGAAGACGTCGAGGCTGCGGTCCGCGACGGCGTGAACATCGTGGTGTTGAGCGACCGTGCTGCGGCGGGCGAGGTCCCTGTGCCGTCACTGCTCGCCGTGGGCTGCGTGCACAACCACCTGATCCGCGCCGGCGTGCGTACCTTTGCCGACATCGTGGTGGAGTGCGGCGACGCCGTGTCTCCGCACGACTTTGCGGCGCTGGTGGGCTACTCCGCAAGCGGCATCTACCCGTACAACGCGCATGCGTGCATCCGCGACTTGGCGGCGCACGGCGATCTGGACGTGACAGCCGAGCAGGGCATCGCCAACTACAACAAGGCTGCGACTGCCGGCATCGTTTCCATCATGTCCAAGATGGGCATCTCCACGGTGCAGAGCTACCATTCGGCGCAGATCTTCGAGGCCGTGGGCTTTACGCCGGAGTTTGTCAACGCGTACTTCGCCGGCACGGTGAGCCGTGTGGGCGGTATGGGTGTCGAGGACGTCGAGCGCGAGCAAAACGAGCGCTACGACGCCGCGCTCGCTATCCTTAAGAGCCCGGCTCCCGATCAGCTGCCCACGCTGGGCCTGACCAAGTGGCGCCCGCTCGGCGGCGAGGATCACCTCATCGATCCGCAGACTGTCTATTTGCTGCAGACCGCCTGCCGTGAGGACAGCTACGACACCTTTAAGGAGTACAGCGCCCGCCTGCACCGCACCGGCCGTGCCGTGCGCCTGCGCGACCTGCTGGACTTTGATGCCGGCGGCCGCACCCCGGTGGCACTCGACGAGGTCGAGCCCGCGCTCAACATCGTTCGCCGCTTTAACACCGGCGCCATGTCGTACGGTTCCATCAGCAAGGAAGCACACGAGTGCATGGCCATCGCCATGAACCGCCTGCACGGCCGTTCCAACTCGGGCGAGGGCGGCGAGGATCCGCGCCGCGAGACCCCGCTGGCTAACGGTGACTCCAAGAACTCCGCCATCAAGCAGGTGGCAAGCGCGCGCTTTGGCGTGACGAGCCGCTACCTGTGCAGCGCCTTCGAGATTCAGATCAAGATGGCCCAGGGCGCCAAGCCTGGCGAGGGTGGCCACCTGCCCGGCAAGAAGGTCTACCCCTGGATTGCCGAGGTCCGTCAGTCCACGCCTGGCATCGGCCTGATCTCGCCTCCGCCGCACCACGACATCTACTCCATCGAGGACCTGGCAGAGCTGATCTTCGATCTTAAGAACGCCAACCCCGGCGCACGCGTGTCGGTCAAGCTGGTCAGCGAGGCCGGCGTCGGCACCATCTCCACCGGTGTGGCCAAGGGTGCCGCCGACAAGATCTTGATCAGCGGCCACAACGGCGGCTCCGGTGCTGCGGCGCGCGATTCGATCTGGCACGCCGGTCTGCCGCTGGAGCTTGGCCTTGCCGAGGCCCAGCAGACGCTGCTGCAAAACGGCCTGCGCTCACGCGTGGTGCTCGAGGCCGATGGCAAGCTCATGGACGGCACCGACGTCGCCGTCGCCTGCCTGCTGGGTGCCGAGGAGTTTGGCTTTGCGACCATGCCGCTCATCTCCATGGGCTGCCTCATGCAGCGCGACTGCCAGCAGGATACCTGCCCGGCCGGCATCGCTACGCAAAACTGCCGCCTGCGTCGCGGCTTCCGCGGCAAGCCAGAGCACGTCGAGCACTTTATGCTCTTTGTTGCCGAGCAGCTGCGCGAGGTCATGGCGAGCCTGGGCTTCCGCACCGTCGACGAGATGGTCGGCCATCCCGAGTGCTTGCGCCAGATTGAGGTCCCGGGCAACCGCAAGGCTAACCTGCTGGATCTGTCGCCCGTGCTGGCGAGCGCGACCTGTGAGTTTGGTGCCCACATCCCGGGTGCCGACGGCCGTCACTTCCTGCCCCAGATGGCTGCGGACAGCGAGCTCGACAAGACGCTCGACTCCACGTTGTTTGTGCCCTATACGGCCGATGCCCGTGCGCACCTGCGTCCGATTCGCTTCCGCGCCGATATCGCCAACGTCAACCGCTGCGTGGGCACCATTTTGGGCAACGCGGTGACCAAGGCGCATCCCGAGGGCCTGCCCGCCGGCTCCATCACCATCGATTGCGATGGTTCGGCCGGTCAGAGCTTTGGCGCCTTCCTGCCGCGCGGCATTACGCTCAACGTGTGCGGCGACGCCAACGACTACTTTGGCAAGGGCCTTTCGGGCGGCGAGGTGTCGGTGCGCCCCAACCCGCATGCGACCTACAAGTTCGATGAGAACATCATCGTGGGCAACGTTGCGTTCTTTGGCGCCACGAGCGGCCGCGGCTTCATTAACGGCCTGGCAGGCCAGCGCTTTGGCGTACGCAACTCCGGTGCCACGGTGGTGGTCGAGGGCTGCGGCAACCATGGCTGCGAGTACATGACGGGTGGTCTGGCGCTCATCCTGGGCGAGGTCGGGCAGAACTTCGCTGCCGGCATGACGGGTGGCGTGGCCTATGTCTTTGACCAGTACGGCACGCTCGATGCCCGTGTGAACCACGAGAGCGTTGAGCTTAAAGCCCCGACGGCCGGCGAGCTGGCGCAGATTTGCGCGCTCATCCAAGAGCACGTGGACGCGACGCAGAGCCCACGCGGCATCAAGCTGCTCTACAGCTTTGAGACGATGAGCAAGCACTTTGTGAAGGTCATTCCGACCGAGTACGAGCGCGTGCTGGCGATTGTCGCCGCCGCCGAGGCCGTCGGCAAGACGCATGCGCAGGCCGAGGAGCTGGCGTTTGACATTGTGACCGGTCGGGCGAGTGCCGCGGATGTTGCTCGCTTCGATGTTGCGGGCGGTGCTGCGGGCGCTGCGCCCGTGGCTGCCAGCTCTGTTGCTTCGACCAAGAAGGAGGCGTAAGTGCCATGGGTAAGCCTGGTGCTTTTCTTGATATCGATCGCGTGACCCACGAGCTTCGCCCCGTGGAGGAGCGCAGCCGCGATTTCGATCCGCTGTACGTGGAGCTCGACGACGACGCGCGCCGTGCCCAGGCGAGTCGCTGCATGATGTGCGGTGTGGCGTTTTGTCAGATGGGCGCGAGCTTTGGCAAGGCACGTCCGAGCGGCTGTCCGCTGCACAACCTGATTCCCGAGTGGAACGAGCTGGTATACCGCGGCCGTTGGGACGAGGCTGCCGATCGCCTGTCACTCACCTCGCCCATGCCTGAGTTCACGAGTCGCGTGTGCCCGGCGCTGTGCGAGGCCGCATGCAACCTGGGCTCGGTCGATGGCCAGCCCACGACGATCCATGACAACGAGCGCGCGATTAGCGACCATGAGTGGGCCAACGGCGGTCCGCACCGCTTTGAGCCGGCAGGGGAGGGTGCGCCCACGGTTGCTGTGGTGGGCTCCGGTCCCGCTGGTCTGGTGGCAGCATGGGAGCTTGCGCGTCGTGGCGCCCGCGTGACGGTGTTTGAGCGCGACGATCGCCCCGGCGGTCTGCTCATGTACGGCATTCCCAACATGAAGCTCGAGAAGTCCGTGGTCGAGCGTCGCGTGGCGCTCATGCGCGAGCTGGGCATTGTGTTCGAGCTGGGTGCTGACGTGAGCGATCCCAAGGTTACCGCCAAGCTCGACGACTTTGACGCCGTCGTGGTGGCTGCCGGCGCCCGTGCTCCGCGTGGGCTTTCGGCTGCGAACATTGATGCCCCGGGCGTGGTGTATGCCGTGGACTACCTGACGGCTTCGACCGTCTCGGTGCTCGATGGCGGCGAGCCCGCGGTGAACGCGAGCGGCCTGGACGTTGTGGTCATTGGCGGCGGCGATACCGGTAACGACTGCGTGGGTACCGCGGTACGTCAGGGTGCGCGCAGCGTGCGCCAGTTTGAGTTCTTGCCGGCGGCGCCCGATAAACGTACGGCGAGCAATCCCTGGCCGCAGTGGCCCAATGTGAAGAAGACCGACTACGGCCAGCAGGAGGCCATCGCTGCCATGGGTGGCGAGATGCGTGCCTGGGGCGTGGATACGCTCGAGGTGCTGCTGGACAAGAAGGGCGCGGCCGCGGGCCTGCGCGTGGTCGATCTGGATTGGTCGGCTGGCAAGCCCGAGCGCATCGCGGGCTCCGAGCACGAGGTGCCGACGCAGCTGGTGCTCATCGCCTGCGGCTTTACGGGCCCGGAGCACGGTGTGTTCGACGCCGTTGGTGTGCCCGTTGCCACTGCTGGTCGTCCGCTGCCGGTGATGGCTGCCGAGGGCTCGCATCTCGCGGCTCGCACGGAGGGTGTCGCCGCGGATGCCGCGCCGGTGTATGTGGCGGGTGATGCCCGCAACGGCAGCTCGCTCGTGGTGAGTGCCATGGCCGATGCCCTGGCCTGCGCTGCCGAAGTCGCCGACGCGCTGGAACTGTAAAGTAGTCACGGAGATATTCAACAATCGAATCGGCAAGGGCTGTCCCTAACTGCCGGCACAAAAGGAACGTCCCTAAGTGCCGACAGTTAGGGACGTTCCTTTTCTGTCGGCATTCGGGGACACTCCTTGCGGATTTGCGAGCAGTTTGCTCGTTTGTCGACGTGCGGGTGTTCATTTGTTGACTTCTTGAGCTGTGGTCACCTGTTGTTTCTGTGGTGGCTGCGGGCATCTGGCTCAAAAGGGTTGGTTGGCTGTCTATGTCTACCTGCGATTTTGTTGCGGTGCGCATTTTCGGTCAAGCTTTTCGTCAAGTGTTTGGTCAGCATCTTGTTTGCAGCCGGAGGCCTATTTTGCCCGTGCTGGTCGTGGCTGCCCACCCTCCTCGTAAGCTCAAATTGAGGTCCATCAGTTTGAGGAGGATGCCATGATTGACCACGCTTTTGACCGAGCAGAGCTGGCTGAAGCCGTCGGCAACGATATTGCCGACATGGCCCATTTTTGGATGCTGCGGAAGTTTCAGTTTTTGGAGCCGGCGCGCGAACAGTTCGAGATCATTGTTGACCCGTGGCTCAGCTATTGCACCGAGCCTTCGCAAAACGAAATCATGGCCTACAACATGGCATTTACCGATTGGCTGCTCTTCGAGCGCCCCTATCGCCATGGCAAGACGCTGCTCGAGCTGTATGTTGACGAGCCGCCGGCATCGCTTTCGCCTGCCTCGCTCAAGCGGCTCGAGCAGGTACGCGACACGCAGCATTTCTCGCGCTTTGGCATTTTGGACAAGAATCCTGCGTCCGGCATGGTCGTGCTGAAGGACACGCGCACCGATCATCGCTTTGATGTCTACGATCCGCATATCGTGCAGAAGGAGCATTGGAGTGACGGCGCGATTGCGGTGCGTCTCGCCTGCGTCGACGATGTCTGGCTTACGGCGGGACAGCTCTACCTGTATGACATCGCGCGGCTGAGCGATACGGCGGTCGATGGGCCGGGTGCGGTGCATCCGGAGGACCTGCAGGATGGCTTTGACACCTCGTGCATCAGCTTCTTCTTGCGTCTGGTCCGCGACATCATGGGCGCCCAGGGGCGGTACGTAAAGTCCCTCAACATCTACGAACAGGAATGGGAGTAGGGGGTGTGACTGGTGTCGCCTTGCTGCCCTGACTTTGTCTCAATCTGTAACGTTTAGGGACAAAAAACCGGTCTACCTGTTACAGATCGAGACGAACGCTTGGGCGCCGCTGGTTTGTCTAAATCTGTAACATCTACAGACCCAAATTCGACCTACCTGTTACAGATTGAGACGGAAGGTTGGCGGCTGCCGAAAGATCTTGTTCTGTAACAACTAGAGGCTCAAAGACTGTCTTCCTGTTACAGATCAAGACATTTGTCAGCGGAGGCAACGGTGACGATGGTCCATTTGTCTGACGTGGTGGTGATGAAAGTGCCTAATACCGTTCTCAAACACAAACATGCGACTCGCAACACGTTGGCGCGGAATAGGATGCTCGCGCGGCTCACGGAGACGGCCAAGCAAGGTGCGCTGCTCGCAACGCATGACAATACCGAGCTCATGTGGCTGCGACGCCATGTTGGAACCGACGATATCGCGGAGCCCGAGCCGTACCTGTTCTGTTTTCAGCATGATTGGGATGCATTGACGCCGGCGGAGCGAGCGCTGAGGACTATCAAAGGGCTTGCGGAATTTCATCCCGATTGGGCGTTTTGGGGCTATGACGCGGCGCTTTTGTGGGGTTTGGAGGTGCCGAATGATCTGCTCGGGCCACGATATCTTGTTAAGACGGGTTGTTCGGTGACGTTGAGCGGCGGGTGCAGGTTGTTGCGTCCGCAGATGGCGGGCGCACTCGAGCATGTTGATGGCGTACGGGTGACGTCGTTTTGGCGCACGGTGGAGGATTGCCTACTGCGTGCGCCGTTCTCCTACGGGTTGGCGATTGCCGATTCTGCACTGCGGGCGAAAGGCGTACCACGTGGGGATTTGTGCGAGCGCCTCCGCGCCGATTGCGAGGGCAGGCGAGGGTATCGCAGGGCACAGGTGATTGCGTCGTATGCGGACGGGCTGTCTGAAAACGGCGGCGAGTCTCGGTTCCGAGCATTCTTTATTGCGTACGGCTTTCCGGTTCCGGAGCTGCAGGTGGAGTTTCGCGACCCGCTCGATTCGAGCCAGGTGTTTCGCGTCGACTATTTTTGGCGGCTCGAGGACGGGACGTGTGTCATCGGCGAGCTCGACGGAAAGGGGAAGTACACCTTGCAGAGCGGCGAGGGTCGGGAGTCGGTTGACCCATTCGTGGCAGAGCGTCAGCGGGAATCTCATCTGACAATGCTCGGGCATAAGGTGCTTCGGTTTACGTTTGATGAGCTCAAGAATCCGGGGAAGCTGGTTGAGAAGATGAGGCTGGCGGGTATTCCGCGACGGTCCGATTTGGCTGAGGAGTGGAGACGTCAGTGGTATGGGCGCTGAGAGGTTTCGTCTCGATCTGTAACGTTTAGAGGTTGTTTGAGCTCGTAATTGTTACAGATCGAGACAGGTCGGTGAAACGTCGACCGAATGTCTCGATCTGTAACATCAAGGGGTCCAATAACCCTGTACCTGTTACAGATCGAGACATTTCCCTGGTGTCGTTGGGGTGGGGCTGCAGCGTATTCCGTCTCCCACATCCCCTCTTCCTTCCGTTAACCGATATGCTCGACTTTGGGTCGCTGCAATAGGTGATAATGGACAAATGTTCAAGTTAATCGTGAGGGAGGAGCTCGATATGGCGTCTGCCGATCGTTCCACGTTGTTTATCAATGCGACCATTCTGGATGGTTCGGAGCATATGGAGCCGCAGCCCGATATGGCCGTGACTGTTGAGCGCGGCGTCATCACCTGGATGGGGCCGAGTGCTGTGGCGCAGGCGCCCGCGGGTGCCGAGGTTATCGACCTGGATGGTGCGTATCTCATGCCCGGTCTCATCAATATGCACGTGCACCTGTGCGGCTCGGGCAAGCCTGTCTCGGCCGGCGATGCGGGAGCGCTGATGAAGAAACTCGATAATCCCGTGGGCCGTGCTATCGTCCGCCGCATCCTCAAGGGCAGTGCCCAGCAGCAGCTGGCAAGCGGCGTGACCACGGTGCGCGGCGCGGGCGACCCGTTGTTTGCCGACATTGCCGTGCGCGACGCTATCGACGCCGGCAAGTATCAGGGTCCGCGCCTGGTAGCGCCGGGAACGGGCGTCACGGTGCCGGGCGGTCATGGCGCGGGCTTGTTCGCCCAGGTGGCCAACAGCCCCGTCGAGGCGGCCGAGCAGGTGCGAGACCTGTATGCGCGCGGCGCCGACGTCATTAAGCTGTTCGTAACGGGCGGTGTGTTCGATGCGACCGAGGTGGGCGAGCCGGGCGTGCTGCGTATGCCGGTGGAGGTTGCCGCGGCGGCGTGCAAGGCGGCGCACGAGGTGGGCCTGCCGGTTATGGCTCATGTCGAGAGCACCGAGGGCGTGAAGGCCGCGCTTGAGGCCGGGGTCGACACGATCGAGCACGGTGCCCCGATGACGCCCGAGATCCTGGAGTTGTACCGCGGCGCCGCGGGCACGCAGCTCGAGGGACGCGCACCGAGCGTGACCTGCACGATCAGCCCGGCGCTGCCGTTTGTATTGCTCGACCCGGAAAAGACCCATTCGACCGATACACAAAAGAAGAACGGCGACATCGTGTGCTCGGGCATCATCGAGAGCGCCCGTGCCGCACTGGAAGCTGGCATTAAGGTGGGCCTGGGCACGGACTCAAGCTGCCCGTTCGTGACGCAGTACGACATGTGGCGTGAGGTTGCCTATTTTGTCAAGTATGTCGGTGTGAGCAACGCCTTCGCGCTGCATACGGCCACGCAGGTCAATGCCGAGCTCCTGAGGCTGGGCGGCGAGACCGGTACGATCGAGTGCGGCAAGGCCGCCGATATCCTGGTGACGCGCAAGAATCCGCTCGATGACCTGTGCGCTCTGCGTGAGCCGATACATGTGATGTGTCGCGGCGATCTGGTGCGCAAGCTCAAGGTGAAGCGTGTTCCCGAGGTGGACGCCGAGCTCGACGCGATTATGGCCATGCCCGCCGAAGCGCTGGCTGAGGAGCTGGCCCGCGACGGTGTGGCGTAGATGTGACAAAGGTGCAGCTCCGTTGCCGCATACAAAAAGCCGAGGTCTCAACACGAGGCCTCGGCTTTTTTATCGAACAAATACTTAAGATTTGGGACAAACAAACCTGATTAATTTGTCCCGCGTGCGGGCGCTAGGAGCGGGTTTCCATCTTAGCGTGGCACTTGGGGCAGGTGACGCGGATCTTGCCTTTGCCCTTGGGGACGGAGAGCATCTGGCCGCAGTTGGGGCACTTGAGGTATGCCGTAGTTTTGCGGCCCTTCCACATCTTCTTGGCCGTGCGCTTGGCACGCTCAAAGTCTTCCTTGCTCGTTCCAGTTGCGCGCGAGGTGCTGGCCGCTGCAGTTCCACCGCCCAAGCTGGCGACGAACTTGCCCAAGCCGGGGACGTTCGCGGTCGCGGCGACAAAGGCCGCGTTTTCCTTGCGACGTGCGTCGATGTTTTTGGACAGGCCGCGCAGCACGCCAATCACGATTACGGCGATGGCAATCCAGCTGAGCCACTGGATGTGGGCTATCGATCCGATCATCGCGATGACGATGCCGGCAAAACCCATCACGATGGTGAGTTCATCGGCACCATTGCGACCCGTCATAAAGTCATTCATGCAAATTGCCTTTCGTTCGATATGCTGCACGCCTTTATACCCGATTTAGAGCAAGGGGGACAGGTCAATCTGCACCAATGTGGTGCAAACGTACCTGTCCCCGATACACCAAGATGGTGCAAAGCAGTCTGTCCCCAATGCCCCAATTACTTGGAGAGCTTGTCGACGACGCGTTCGATCTCGGCGAGCTTGGCGGCTTTGAGGTCCTCGTCGCCCGATTCGATTGCCGAAGTCACGCAGCCCTCGATATGCGCCTTGAGCACGTCGGCGTTGATGCGCGCAATGAGCGCCTGCGTTGCCATGAGCTGCGTGGAAATATCGACGCAGTAGCGGTCCTCCTCGACCATCCGCAGGATGCCGTCGATCTGACCGCGTGCCGTCTTGAGCATGCGGGTCACCGATTTATGGTCTGCCATCATGGCGGGTCCTCGTTTCTGGTCGGGGTGCGCGTGGGTCGTTACGCGGCGGTTACGGACAGGGCGTGGAACTTCTCGCCGGCGCCCTCGACGGTGGCAGCGAGCTGCTCGGCGGTCACGGTGTCGGCACACTCCACCTGGACGGTCTGAGTCTCGTGATCGGCGTCGGCGTCGGTCACGCCGGCCACGTTGAGCAACGCCGTCTCGACGGTGGCGTCGCAGTGGCCGCACATGAGGCCGGAAGTCTTGATTGTGAAACGCATGGATATTCCTCTCTGTTGTGTCGGCTTTCCCAGGCACCCGACCTTGACCTTCAAACCGTCGCTCGCGTACCAAAGTACGCGTCGCTCCTCTTTCAGGTCAATCTCGGGCACCTGGAAAACCCGTTCTAAATGGACTTAATGGTGAGCCTATTTTGCCACTTTGGATCTAAAAGTTCGCAGGCGCAGGGCATTGCTTACGACGCACACGCTCGACAGGCTCATGGCCGCGGCGCCGAACATCGGCGAGAGCTGCCAACCGGTGAGGGGGAAGAACACGCCCGCCGCCAGCGGAATGCCGATGCCGTTGTAGAACAGCGCCCAGAACAGGTCCTGCTTGATGTTGCGAATCGTGGCGCGCGAAAGCTCGATGGCGCGGGCGACGTCCATGAGGTTGCCGCGCATGAGTACCACGTCGGCGCCCTCCTTGGCGATGTCGGCACCGGTGCCGATGGCAAGGCCCACGTCGGCGCGCGCCAGGGCGGGGGAGTCGTTGATGCCGTCGCCCACCATGGCGACCTTGCTGCCCGCATCCTGCAGCTTGCGCACGTGGCGCTCCTTGTCGGCGGGGAGGACGTCGGCGATGACCTGCTTGCTGTTCAGTCCCACGCGGCGGGCGATTGCTTCGGCCGTCACACGGTTGTCGCCGGTGAGCATGCGCACGTCGACGCCGAGCATGCGGAGCGCGGTGATGGCCTTGGCGCTCGTCTCTTTGACCTCATCAGCCACGGCGATGGTACCGACGAGCTCGCCGTTCTTGGCAAAGAACAGTGGCGTCTTGCCCTCGGCGGCGAACTGTTCGGCAAGGCCGGCGGGCACCTTCGCGCCCAGCTCGTCCATCAGGCGTGCGTTGCCGGCTGCAATGGCGTTTTGCCCCTCGCGCGCCGTCACGCCACGTCCGGGCACGGCGGCAAAGTCCTCGACCATGCGCGCCACGATTCCGCGCGCCTCGCACTCGGCCATAATTGCCTCGGCCAGCGGGTGCTCGCTCGAGCGCTCCAGCGCGGCAGCCAGCTTGAGCAGCGCCTTTTCGCTCATGGCGGGCGAGCCGTCGGCGCGCGTGGCCACCTCAATGTCGGTTACAGTCGGCTTGCCGCGGGTGACGGTGCCCGTCTTATCGAGCACCACGGTGCCCACGCTGCGCAGGTTCTCCAGCGCCTCGGCGCTCTTAAACAGAATGCCCATCTCGGCGCCCTTGCCGGTGCCCACCATAATGGCGACGGGCGTGGCCAGGCCCAGCGCGCATGGGCAGCTGATCACCAGCACGGCGACGGCGGAGGTAAGCGCTTCGTTGATGCTTCCGGTCAGTACCATCCACGCCACAAAAGTTACGGCAGAGATTACAAACACCACGGGCACGAACACGCCGGCGACCTTGTCGGCCATGCGGGCGATGGGCGCCTTGGTGGCGTTGGCGTCCTCGACGAGCTGGATAATCTTGGCGAGCGACGTGTCGGCGCCCACGTGCGTGGCACGGAAGGTAAACGAGCCCGTGCGGTTGACCGTGGCCGCGTTGACGGTGGCACCGGCGGTCTTTTCCACGGGGATGGACTCGCCGGTGAGCGCACTCTCGTCCACGGCCGAGCTGCCCTCGAGCACCACGCCATCGACGGGGATGGACTCTCCGGGGCGCACGCGCAGGACCTGGCCGGGAAGGATGCTGTCGACGTCGACGGTGGTTTCGGTACCGTCGTCGGCAACGACGGTCGCGGTCTTGGGTGCCAAGTCGATGAGCGCCTCGATAGCGCCGCCGGTTTTGGATTTGCTGCGTGTCTCGAGGTATTTGCCCACGGTGACCAGCGACAGGATGGTGCCGGCGCTCTCAAAATACAGGTTGTCCATGCTCGTCATCATGGCCTCGTGCACCTGACCTGTGGCCAGCTGGTCGGCCATGATAAACATGGCATAGAGCGACCAGGCGATCGACGCGGTGGCGCCGACGGCGATGAGAGCGTCCATGGTCGGCGCGCCGTGCGCGAGCGATTTAAACCCGCTGATAAAGTACGCGTCGTTGACGTAGACGATGGGGATGAGCAGGACGAGCTCGGTGAGCGCGAGCGTCATGCTGTGGGTATGGTCGGTGAAAATGCCGGGTAGCGGCCAGCCAAGCATGTGCCCCATGCCTATGTAGAACAGTGGGATGAGGAATACGATCGAGACGATGAGGCGGGTGCGCATGGCGGAGGCGGCGGCCTCCAGCTTTTTGGTAGGCGACTCCATATGGGCGGCGCCGGACCTGGCTTGCGCACTGCCGTTTGAGCCGGCGGCACCGGTGCCCACATCGACGGGCGAGGCCGAGTAGCCCGCGCGGTCGACGGCGGTGCAGATATCGTCGGGGGAGACCTGCGCGGGGTCGTAGTCCACCAGCATAGAGCCGGCGAGCAGATTGACCGCGACGCTTTGGACGCCGTCGAGCTTGCTCACGGCGCGGTCCACGTGCGCCTGACAGGCGGCGCATGTCAGGCCACCCACATCGAATTTATCTTGAGCCATGGCTTCTCCTTTCTGTGGCTCGGTATTGGAATTGTTAACCTGCCGATACTATACACCCATACCCCCTGGGGGTGTCTAGTACAGAAAGAAATATATGACATTTCGTTACGGATGAGGGCGGCTGCTCAATCGTTGGCAGTCTCTGCCAAACATCTCAATCTGTAACATCTGGGGACCGTTTTGCCTGCTAGATGTTACAGATCGAGACAGACTGTCCGCGGTCAACTCAAATGTCTTGATCTGTAACATCTAGAGAGGTTTTTGACCCCTTACTGTTACAGATTGAGATGTTGTCTCGCGGGGTTGGGGTTTGTCTCGTTCTGTAACATCTAGACCCGTATCTGCCGAGCTAGTGTTACAGATCGAGACAATTGCCGGGGAGGGGTCCCGTCACGGCAAGACGCCCACCGCCTAGATACAGAACCCAGGGATCACACAGTTTCGCTTATTTGGCTTTTCCGCAGGCGTTGCGTACGTAAAGACGTCGCCGTCGTGTCCCACGCGATTCAAATAGAGCGTGCCTTCGGTCTCCGATGAGTCGGGGCTCACCGTGCGCTCCCACCAGCAGGTGTCCTTGCCCTTCCACTGGCGGACCATCGTCTCGTTCGTGGAATACGGGCTCACCTTGAGCTCGCGGAAGAGCTGGTACTCCTTGCCCTCGCCGTTGTAGATGTCTGCCAGGTAGTGATAGTCCTTGGCAAACGAATAGGGCGGTTGCGTACCGCACAGCTCGACCATGGCGGGCAGCCAAAGGGTTGCGGGCAACTCGCTCAGACACGATGCGCTTCTGGCGGCGCCAACGTTGTTCGAGACCTTTTTGACAGATTTGATGAGTGCGCGCAACTCGTTGGGCAGCAGCTTAAGGCCGTCGCCGTTGAGCCATTCCCGCAGCTCGCAATCTGCCCAGCCGGCGCTCGGCGGTTCAGCCGCAGCGTTGCGCTCGGCAATACCCGCATCGAACATAAACGTCAGTCCGGCCTTGCCCGTCCCGTCCAGAAGCTCATCGTGGCGGATGCCCACAAGCTGCGCGCCAACCTGCAGCCCGTTGGTGAGCGTGACACGCTTGGTACACGGATAGGGGATATGCCCGTTGTCATCGAGCAGATGATAGCGCTTGGCAATCTCGCGTGCCTCGCTACGGGTCTCGGCAGCCTTAATCTTGAGCGAAATCTCCTGCAGCTGATCCCAGGCGTAGTCGTCAAGCGAACCGCGGATGCCGTCCAGGTAGTCGGGGATACCAAAGCCATGGGTTGCCGCCCCGATAACGCCGAGCCCCGCAACGGCCGCGACAACGCCACCGATTATAAAGCGGCGGCGGGTCATGGCATCGTGCCGGGCCTGCTCCAGAATCTCTCGCGCTCGCTCGCCGGCGACGTCGACCTTAAGGTGCGTGCCAGAATCGATATCGATTGCGGCGTCACTGCCCGCGCCTTCGCGGCCCTCGGATTCGGCATCGGTGAGGTATGCCGAGAGCACCTCGAGCATCTGCTGCTCGGTGGGACGATCGCACTGCTCGACTGAGAGACCCTTCATGATGATTTGGACGAGCGCTTCATCGCCCTCGCAGCGCGGCTCGAGCGGTGCCGGCTTGGTCTTGGTCTTTACGAGATAGAACGAGCCGGTTGCAGCGGCGTCCGTCGACTCAAAGTCAAACGGTTTGCGACCGCTGTAGAGCTGGTACAGAATGCTCGAAAGCGCATAGACGTCGATTGCCGGCGAACGGCGAAGGGCCGCGATGCCTTCGATATCCTGCGTGAGCATCTCGGGCGCGGCGTATGCGGGCGTGGCAAAGCGCCAGATGTCGGCGCGCCGGGTGATCGTGTCGTCGCCGAGAGCCATGGTCGCGGAGCCCATGTCGATGAGGCAGGGGTCAAAGGAGCAATCGGCAATCTGCTGCTCGAGCGTTCGGCTGGTGGTGCGGAACATAATATTGGCAGGCGACAGGTCGCGATGGACGACCGGATTCACGAGGCCTTGGGTCATCAAGAGCGTACGAAGCACGGCGTTTCCGACGGCGGCGACCATCTGGGTGGTCAGCCCGCCCGAGGCGTCGTGAGGAAGCAGGGGCAGCGCCTGCTTGAGTGAGGTGCCCTCGACCCACTCCATGAGGATGAGCGGGTCGTCCTCGCACGATCCGTAGCCATAGACGCGCGGAAATCCGCGCAGGTGCGAGACGGTACACAGATGACGGTACTCCTCGAACAACGCGGCGGTGTTGGCCAGGTGCGCGGCCGATTGCTCGGCGGAGCGGTCGGGGGCTTGGTCGGAAAGGATGGCGTTGTCCTTGAGCAGCTTGACGGCAAAGACTTCGCCGCTCGTGTTGGTCGCGCGGAGCACATGTCCGATATTGCCGCCGTCGCGGTATGCCGTCTGAAGAATAAGCGTCATAAACCGACGCTTGGCGTCGTCCTCGGCGCTGGGGTCGACCGCCACGGCGGTATCGAACGTATCGAGACGGATGAGTTTGTCGCCATAGGCGCTATTGGTAGTATCCATGGCGTTCCTTTGTCTGGCATGGGTTGCCGCACGTATACGTGAGCAGTGCGGTTATCGGTAAAGTACCATAATAGCCGCACTGCTCACGTATGCCGCTGGGTATTGTCGTTTACGACGTAGAAAGTAGCAGACGAAAGACGGGCGATGACCGTCTTTCGATCACCGTCCGCGCTAGTCCACAATGACGAGGAATGTCGTGTAGAGACCCAGATGGAGCCTGTCGCTGTTTTCGATTTCTACTGGGGGATAGATCTTGCCGGGCTCGCGTTGGTCGCGCGGCGGCTCGATTACGATATCGCCGTCGCCTGCACCCGATTCGAGCACCGTGCCGTTGGTCGATCCAAGGCCCTGGGCGTACCAGTGCTCACCCTCAAGCCAAATGCGAAGATGTTCGCGCGATGCGTCGGCGCCCACATCGGTAATGCTGGGCGAGGTTTTGGGCAAAGAACCAATCACGGTGCCGCGCGGATCGCGTGTGAGGGGATGGATTTGCATGTCGACGCAGTTGTCGGCATGTGTCCTGAGCAGACCAAGGTTGGGGGCGACGGCGCGCGGCTGCTCCAGGCTGCCTATAAAGTCACGTCCGACGGTAGTTTCGGTGGTGCCAAAGTGCCCGCCCGTCTTGCTGTCGCAAAAGCGCTCGACGGTGGCCACGCCTTGAACGGGATCGGCAAGTGCGCCCGTCGCCACAAAGAGCATCAAGAAGAGCGTGCTTTTCTCGCGCACGGCATTGCCGTCAAAGTTGTCGATGCGATTGAGGGCATTTGCATATAGGCGGCTGTCCAGCTTGTAGCTGGCGAGAGCCGACATCATTTCGTTGGCGGCCGGACCGCGATAGTGCTCGGCGATTGCCTGATAGGCGGACTCGCCGCCGCCGAGCTTGCTGCAGATTGCCGCGGAAAGGTTGAGCGTGGCGACGATAAAGTCGCTGTAGATGGCGGGCGCGCACTGGTCAGGCTCGCGATGGACGATGTAACGGGTGAGGTACGAGCGGTTGGAAGAGCATTTCTCGAGCAGGGTGCTGCCGAGATAAGAGTTTCCATTGATAAGCATTCGGGCGATCTCGAGATGTTTAAGACCGCCGAACGAGCGAATATCGTTATAGAGGATCGAGCACGGCGTCTTTGTTGCCACAAATACCTCCTTTGATTGCTTTCTAACCAATATGGCGATAGAAATTAATGGCTCCCGGTGGGCATCGTATTAAATGGCTGCGCAATATGTTGCGTAGCCAAAGCAGCATTATAGGTCATATGTGCGAAGTCGCAGGAAGAGCGAGAGATTTGGTTTTGACTGTACGGAAATCCCTCCCTGTCTTGTTCTGTAACACCTGAGGCAGGTTTTGCCCCGTAACTGTTACAGATTGAGACAATCGGCCCGGGCCCGCCTCATCCGCCTCGTCATCTGTGGTTTACGTGGGGGCATACGGAGTACGGGTATACTAACCGGCGGCGAATCTGCTCCATCGCTTAGAGCTGCTGCGTCTGGACGGCGCGTGATAGGGCTGCCAAAGCGATCGCCAGCGTGCTGAGCAACGTCCTCTCTGTGCGCACCCGTTTTTGTATGTATTAGCGCACTACCAAGCACGCCCGCGCGGCCGCATGCCGTGCCCATTGCGCGTGCAGATAAGGAACAACAACATATGCGTAATTCTGTATCCGACGTCACGGACGCCGAGATTCTGGACGAGACCCGCGAGGCCATGACCCAGGCTGCCTTCGATGCCGCCGATGAGGCAAATGCCGCCCAGGCCGTCGAGTCCGCTACCGAGAGCCTGCCCGCCTTTGAAGAGCTGGGCCTTTCCGACGAAATGCTTCGTGCTATCGAGAGCCTGGGCTACACGGCGCCGACGCCCGTGCAAGCCGGTTCGATCCCCGTGGTGCTCGAGGGCCGCGACTTGCTTGCCGCCGCTCAGACCGGCACCGGCAAGACGGCCGCCTTTTTGCTGCCGACCATGAACAATCTGGAGCACATCGCTCCTCCCAAACCCGTGCGCGAGCGCGGCTCCCGCAACCGCCGTCGCGGTGCTAAAAAGCCCGAGGGCAACGGCCGTGGTCCCGTGATGCTCGTCATCACCCCTACGCGCGAACTTGCCCAGCAGATCGACGAGGTCGCGAGCAAGATCGCCGACGTCACCGGCCATGTCGCCGTGACCGTCGTGGGCGGCGTGAGCTACAAGCCGCAGACCGCGGCGCTCAAGTACGGCTGTGACATCCTGGTCGCCACGCCGGGTCGTCTGGTCGACCTGATCGAGCAGGGCGCCTGTCATCTGAACGAGGTCAAGGTCTTGGTGCTCGACGAGGCCGACCGCATGCTCGACATGGGCTTTTTGCCCGCCGTCCGCCGCATTGTGCGCGAGACGCCGGCCGAGCGCCAGACGCTGCTGTTCTCGGCGACGCTCGACGAGGAGGCCGTGGGCGAGATCACCGACCTGGTGAGCGACCCGGCCCGCGTGGAGATCGCGCCTGCCACGTCGACCGCCGACACCGTCGACCAGTTTGTGTTCCCTGTGTCCATCGAGGCCAAGAACAACCTGCTGCCCGAGTTCCTCAAGAAGGAGGGCCCGGAGCGCACTATCGTCTTTATGCGCACCAAGCACCGCGCCGACAGCTGCTGCCGTCGTCTGGAGCGTAAGGGCATCAAGGCCGCCGCGATTCACGGCAACCGCAGCCAGGCTCAGCGCGAGCGTGCCCTTTCGGCCTTCCGCGACGGTACCGTCGACGTGTTGGTGGCAACCGACGTGCTCGCCCGCGGCATCGACATCAGCGATGTGCGCTACGTCGTGAACTTTGACGTGCCGGCTGAGCCGACCGACTACATCCACCGTATTGGCCGCACGGGCCGCGCTGGCGAGCTGGGCTGGGCCATTACGTTTGTGACCGAGCAGGATGTCGATGAGTTCTACGAGATCGAGAAGCTCATGGACAAGACGGCCGACATTTATGACGCCGGCGACCTGCATGTGGGCCCCAATCCGCCCGCGGTTGACCCCGAGCGCGATCCTGCGGCCTTTAAGGTGAAGAAGAAGACCAAGCGCGGCAAGTCCAAGAGCAAGAAGAAGCTCGAGCAGGCACGTCGCGACGGCAAGCGCAACGGCGACGATTACGGCGATGTGGCCGGTCGTTCCAACCGCGGTCGCGACGAGCGCCGCAGCGACGGCGAGCGCCCGAGTCGTCCCAAGCGTGGCGGCAAGACCCGCGTGCGCGAGGGCGTTCAGGCTCGCGTGGACGAGGCTGTTGAGAGCGTGGCTCGCGAGGTAGCTGCCGAGGAGCGCGGCGGTGCTGGTGCCGCTGAGCAGCCTGCGCGCGGCAACCGTGCCGAGCGTCGTGCCAAGCAGTTCCAGGGCGAGGCACACCGCCGTCGTCGTGAGGACGAGGACCGCGGCGGTCGTCGTCGTGTCGAGCGCGAGGACGAGGGCCGCGGTTCGCGCGGTGGCAAGCGCGGTGCGGGCGACCGCCGGCGTTCCGGTCGTGATGACGAGCGCGGCGGCCGTAATGAGCGTCGCGGCGGCGAGGGTCGCGGTGAGCGTACTGCCCGTGGCGGTGAGTCCCGTGGCGGCAAGCGCTTTGAAGAGCGCGGTAGCCGCGGCGGCGAGCGTCGCGAGGGTGCTCGCGGCAATGGCGGCCGCGGCGGCGCTGGTCGTTCTAACGAGTCGCGTGATCGTCGTGACCCGCGTGCCAGCCGCGATCGTCGCGATGACTGGCGCAACTACGACGATACCCGCGAGGAGCGTCGCGGCGGCTATCGTGGTGGTCGTGGCGGCAACCAGGCCGGCTCTCGTGGCGGCCGCGCCGGCGGTCGCGATAACCGTGGCAGCTACGGCAACAGCCGTGGCGGCAAGCGCGGCGGCAGCTCCCGTCGCCCCGGTGACGGCGGCGGCAAGCGCAAGTAACATACGCATCGCCCGCTAGAGCGAGGTGAACCAAGGGCCCCGAGCAACTACGTTCGGGGCCCTTTTTGTTTGCCGTATCCGATTGCTAGTTCAAATGTGATTTCCTTGGGAATGCATCCAGAGGATGCCGTGGGCCTGTTTCCTGCCATGCGGCAATGGGTCCCATGGGGTGCGCCGCGCATTTTTTGGAGTATTCTGCAGTTCGAGTTGTCTGCATATGATTCGACGTCGCCAACGGTGGCCTTCTGATATCCCTGGCGAGCGTTCTGAGTCAGATTTCGCCGTTTTCCGGAGCAGGGGCGCGTCATTCTCGCCATGTCGGGACTTAGAATGATACGGCGCCCTACAGTTTTGCCCACCCGCGGCGGTGCTGGCGTGGTTACGTTGCAGAATACTCAGTTTTTTTGCACGTGCTGGGATGGGGTACCTCAGGAGAACACGGCGGCATCCCGTAAATATATACAATCTGTACCGTAATTTATACAAAACGAAGAGGCAGACAGCGTAGGGTGGGTGCATTGGGGTGCTTGGTGCACCAAAACGGGGATCCCATGCGCCGTATACTCTGTCTGAATGTGAAAACGGCTTGACGCGTTGCCAGGCGTAGGGGGAGGGTGCCTCGATGAGCGTATTCGAAATTGTGTTTAGCCCGACGGGTGGAACGCGGAAGGTGTCTGGCCTTATGGCCGGGGCGCTGGACAAGAATACCGTTACCGTCGATCTGACCGATAGCGGGCTAGATTTCAGCGATGTCTCGATGACTGAGGACGACGTGGCCGTAATCTCTGTGCCGGCGTATGCCGGTAGAATCCCGGCTGTGGTGGCTGACCGGTTGGGCATGGTGCGAGGCAACGGGGCTCGGGCAGTTTTGGTTTGTGTATACGGAAACCGCGCGTTTGAGGACACGCTCGTAGAGCTGGAGGACGTTGCGAAGCGCGCCGGATTTAGGGTGGTTGCAGCGGTTTCTGCTATTGCTGAGCATTCCGTTGCTCGTCAGTTTGCTGCTGGGCGACCGGATGCGCAGGATGCGGCGCAGCTCGCAGAGTTTGCGCAGCAAATTCTGCAAAAGCTGTTGGCTGAGGATGCGTCCGAGCCCTCTATCCCCGGCAATCGTCCTTATAAACAAGCTGGGGGTCACCGCATGGCACCCGAGGCAACAGAGGATTGCGTCTCCTGCGGTGCATGCGCCGCGGCGTGCCCCGTTTGTGCTATCGACAAGGGTGACCCCAAACGAGCAGCTGGCGAGGCGTGCATCTCCTGCATGCGCTGCATTGCCGTATGTCCGCGAGGCGCTCGTAAGCTTGATCCCAACAAGCTATCCGCTGTTTCCCAGATGCTGAGCAAGGTTTGCGTCGTGCGGAAGGAATGCGAGCTCTTTATCTAGCGCATACGAAATTGGTGCAATGGGACCAGGTTAATCTGCACCAACCTGGTGTAAACAGACCTGTCCCCAATGCACCAGAGTGAGGAGTGTCCCCGAGTGCCGGCAGAAAAGGAACGTCCCTAAGTGCCGCTTAAATACCGTTTATCGAAGAAAAAATACCGCTCACCGGTCATAATGACTATTCTGGCTTTGTTGTTGCCTACAATAACCCCCGTAAAAGAAATGCGGAAGGTTACCGAGTCCCCTCGGACGTGGGCCTAACCAAAGTCTTTGATCGCGAGCGCCTCAATGGGCGCATTCGATTGATTTTGGTTGGGCTATATTTATGAAGGGACATGCCACCATGGGTTTCTTTTCTCGCCTTATGGGGGGCTCGGATAAGCAGACGACTGCAGCTTCCGAGTTCGAAATCCTCGCTCCCGTTTCCGGCGAGCTTGTTCATCTAGAAAATACCAATGACCCCGCTTTTAGCAGCCGCGCAGTGGGCGATGGCGTTGCCGTGGTCCCCCAAGAGGGAACGGTGTGCGCTCCTGTTTCCGGCACCGTCGCGGCGCTGTTTCCGACTGAGCACGCGCTGGGCATCATGTCCGATGACAGCTCTGCTCAGGTGATGCTGCATATCGGAATCGACACTGTTAAGCTTGAGGGCAAGGGCTTCCATGCGCTTGTTGCCCAGGGTGACCATGTCGACGCGGGCCAGCCCCTCGTCGAGGTCGATTTCGACGCGGTCCGCGCTGCCGGCTTTGATCCTACGGTCTTCGTTATCGTGTGCGAGCGTTCGGAGAACTCGACTCTTCGCGAGCATGCTTCCGGCCCTGTTGCTGTTAAAGAGCCTGTCATCTGGCTTTCCGAGTAAATTCTTGTGGTGGGTACCGTGGTTATCAAGCGAGTTTTTAACAACAACGTCGCAATGGTCACTTCGGACGATGGCTCCGAGCTCATCGTCATCGGTCGAGGCCTCTGCTTTGGCCGTCATGCCGGCGATGCCATCGACGAGGCGTCAGTCGAAAAGACCTACGCGTTGCAGGAGGGAACTTCTCAGGATTCGCATACGATTGACCGCTTGGCACATCTTTTGGAGTCCATCCCCACCGTCAACCTCGTGATTTCCGAGGAAATTGTTCAGATGCTTCGCCGAGAGCTCAATGCCGACATCAACGATAAGATCCTCATTGCTCTCGCAGACCATATCAGCCTTGCTTTGGAGCGTGAGCGCAAAGGCGTTCCCTGCGAGAACCCGTTGCTGCTCGAGATCCAGCAGTTCTATCGCAAGGAGTACGCGCTTGCGGGCCGTGCCCTTCAGATTATCAAGGACTATCTGGGCATTGAAATGAGCGAAGAAGAGCAGGGTTTCGTTACCTTGCATATCGTCAACGCCACCATGCCGCAGCGCTCTGACCGTCTGATCGTTTCGGTCCAGCTTGTTCGCGACGTGCTTGCGATTGTTTCCGAGCGCTATGCCACGACCCTCGACGACACCTCGCTGCCTTACGAACGTTTCGTTCGTCACCTGCAATTTTTCGCACGGCGAGCGCTCGATCCTGCCGCCGGGCAAATCAATGGCGACGCGCTGTTCCGAATCGATGAAACGGCGTATCCGCGTGCATTCTCGTGCGCGGACGCCATAGCCGCCCACTTGTCGTCTACCTATAACGTTGTCGTTACCGATGCCGAGAAGAGTTATCTCGCATATCACATTGTTAACCTGCTTGGAGAACCTGGTCTCTAGGCATAACGTGCCCACACATCGATTGATATAAGGCAAGGCTCACGGTCTTGTCCAGGGCACATCTGTCTTAATTTGCGGAAAAGGAAGGGGAGTACCGCTATGACCGCAAAAAAGAAGTTCAATTTCAAAGCGCCGTTGGAGGTGTTCGCAAAGTCGATCGTCCAGCCGATGATGTATCTCTCGGTTGCCGGCATCCTGCTCATCGTGGGCATCATTCTGACCAACAAGACCATTTGTGCTTTGGTCCCCGTACTGGGCTCCGGTCCGTTCCAGCTTGTGGGCGCCGTTGTCTATCAGTCGCTGATGTTTATCATCAACAACCTCTCGATTCTGTTTTGCGTTGGCATCGCCGGCGCCATGGCAAAGAAGAACAAGGGCCATGCTTCGCTGATCGCCCTGATGTCGTTCTTCCTGTTCCTGCAGGCTAACAACATCGTGCTCAACGCCACCGGCTCTCTTGCCGATGCGAGCGGCATGCTCGGTCTTACCGGAACCGGCCAGGCCACCGTTATGGGCATCCAGGTACTCGATACCGGCGTGTTCGGTGGCATCATCCTTGGTTGCATCACCGGTGCCGTGTTCAACAAGTACTCGAACAAGCAGTTCCCCATTGCCCTTTCGATGTTCTCGGGCGTTCGCTTTCCGTTCCTGATCATGATCATCATTTCCTGGATCATGGGCGCTGGCTTCTGCATCGTTTGGCCTCCGGTTCAGGGTGCCATCTCCTCCGTCGCCGGCATTATTAAGGAGTCGGGCAACATCGGTCTGTTTATCTACGGCATGCTCAACAAGCTGCTCGTTCCTACCGGTCTGCACCACCTCATCTACACCCCGTTCCAGTTCTCCGATGTGGGTGGCACCCTGACGCTGGGCGATCAGGTTATCGCCGGTGCCTATCCCATCCGTGTCGCCGAGATGGCAATGACGGGCCAGCCCTTCTCCGATAGCACCTACTTCAACAGCTACACCTTCAACAACCTGTGGCCCTACATCGGTATCGGTCTCGCCTTTATCTTCACCGCTTACAAGGGGAACAAGGATAAGACCAAGGCCGTTATCATCCCGCTGATCATCACCGCCGTGCTCTCCTGTGTCACCGAGCCCATGGACTTCCTCTTTGTCTTTGCCGCTCCCGTGCTCTTTGTCGTTCACTCGGTTCTTTCCGGCATCTTCCTGGTTCTGCTCAAGGTCCTCTCCGTGCCCGCTTCGACTGCAGGCGCCATCATCAACATCGCGGTTTCCAACCTGGTTCTTGGTGTTGATAAAACCAACTGGCCGGTTATGCTGGTGCTTGGAGTCGTCAACGCCGCTCTGTACTTCTTCCTCTTTACCTTCCTTATTAAGAAGCTCAACCTCCACACGCCTGGTCGCGAGGAAGAGTCCGAGCTCGCCGAGTCCGTTGCCGAGGGCGAGGCCGCCGCGTCTGTCGCGGTGAAGCAGGGCGCTGTTGCCGCGGCTCCCGCAGAGGGCGTCGATGCTGGCATTGCCGACCTGGTCGCAGGTCTTGGCGGCAAGGACAACATCGAGGAGCTCGAGAACTGCTTTACGCGTCTCCGCGTGAACGTTAAGAACCCGGACCTCATCGATGAGGACCTCATCAACCACGTGCCCAACAGCGGCATCAACCGCAACGGCAACAATATTCAGATCATCTTTGGCATGAAGGTCGCCGAGATGCGCGACAAAGTCGAGAACGCAATTGAGAAGGAGCAGTAAACAATGATCATTACTCTGTGTGGTGGCGGATCCACCTTTACCCCCGGCATCGTCAAGTCCATCGCCCTGCGCAAGGACGAGCTCGACGTTGACGAGATTCGTCTGTACGACATCAACGAGGAGCGCCAGCGCAAGATCGGCGTGCTCGTGGACTGGATTTTGCACGAGGATCTCGGCCTTGACATCAAGCTGACGGTGACCACAGACAAAAAGACGGCTTTTACCGACGCGAGCTTCGTGTTTGCCCAGATGCGCGTGGGCGGCTACGCCATGCGCGAGCAGGACGAGAAGATTCCGCTGCGTCACGGCTGCGTTGGTCAGGAGACTTGCGGTTGCGGCGGCCTTGCCTACGGCATGCGCACCATCTTCCCCATGGTCGAGCTGATCGATGACGTTGAGAAGTACGCCAAGAAGGACTACTGGATTCTCAACTACTCCAACCCTGCCGCCATCGTCTCCGAGGGCTGCCGTGTGCTGCGTCCCAACGCTCGTATCATCAACATCTGCGACATGCCGATCGCGATTATCGACGTGGTTTGCGCCGCGCTCGATATCGACAAGAAGGATGTCGAGTACGATTACTTTGGCCTCAACCACTTTGGTTGGTTCACCTCGATCCGCCACAAGGGCGAGGAGGTGCTCCCGCAGCTGCGCGAGTACATCAAGGAGCACGAGATTCTGCTGCCCGATTCCTACCTCAAGGGCATGGGCTCGCTCATGGCAAAGAAGCCCGAGGAGGCCACTGACGAGCACCCCGAGCAGAACCGTCACACCAAGGGCAGCTGGTACTACGTCTGGAAGGGCGAGTACGAGATCATGGAGTGCTTCCCGGAGTACCTGCCCAACACGTATCTGAACTACTACCTGCAGCAGAAGGAGTTCGTCGAGCATTCCAACCCCGAGCGCACCCGTGCTAACGAGGTTGAGGAGACGCGCGAGAAGAACCTCTTTGATGGTATCGATCACTACGAGAAGACGGGCGAGATCGACGAGAGCACGTTCTATGCGGGCAGCCACGGCGACTGGATTGCCGACCTGGCTATCGCTCTGAAGAACGACACCAAGCAGCGCTTCCTGGTCATTTGCGAGAACAAGGGCGCTATCCCCAACATGCCCTACGACGCCATGGTCGAGCTGCCTGCCTACATTGGCAAGAACGGCCCCGAGGTCATCAGCCGTGACAACATTCCTCTGTTCCAGCAGGGCCTCATGATGCAGCAGCTGAACTCCGAGAAGCTCATTGTCGAGGCTACGATCGAGGGTTCGTACGAGAAGGCGCTCAAGGCCTTTACGCTCAACAAGACCGTGCCGTCGATGAAGGTCGCCAAGGAGGTTCTCGACGACATGATTGAGGCCAACAAGGGTTACTGGCCCGAGCTTAAGTAAAAGCAACAGGGTCGCTGGCCGCATACCTAGAGCAATGCCCCGTCCACGTGATTGCGTGGACGGGGCATTGTCATTTGGTAACGCGTTTTATCAAATATGGCATTTATCTGCGGTAATGTTCTATTTCACCGCTGAGGGTGACATTTCATGCCGCCTGCCGAACTGCGTGGAGACCTAACAACTTTTTAGGTCAGTGTTGTGCGTGTAGCAATTTCGCCCGGCCTCGCCTCCGGGCTGCCATGTGAGAGGGGATCTTATGGCTCGACTGCATGTAATGGAACGCAGCCACGCTCAGGCCGTCATGGACGACCTGCACGATGCGCTCGGACGTCGTCTGGCGGTGAGCTCGCTCGCCCCGTGTCCCGTGGAGTTTACGGCAGCGCTCGTCAACCTGTGCTCCACCCAGAGCTGCGGCAAGTGCACGCCCTGTCGCGTGGGCCTGAGCGCGCTGAGCGACCTGCTTGCCGATGTGCTCGAAGGGCGCGCCGATGAGTCCACACTCAACCTGATTGAGCGCACGGCCCGCACCATCTACCTTTCGAGCGACTGCGCCATCGGCTACGAAGCTGGCGCCATGGCACTCACGGCCATTCGCGGCTTCCGCGACGATTTTGAGCATCACATTCGCGAGCACTCCTGCGGCTTTGATCGCGAGGCCCGCGTCCCGTGCGTCTCGGGCTGCCCGGCGCACGTCGACATTCCCGGGTACATTTCGCTCGTCGAGGCCGGCCGCTATGCCGATGCCGTCAAGGTCATCCGCAAGAACAACCCACTGCCGCTCGTCTGCGGCCTGGTGTGCGAGCATCCCTGCGAGATGCACTGTCGCCGCGGCATGGTCGATGACCCCATGAACATCCTCGCCCTCAAGCGTTTTGCCGTTGAGCACAGTGACCTCAACGACCACAAGCCGCATGTAGTGGACAACACCGGTAAGCGCGTCGCCGTGATCGGCGGCGGCCCGGCCGGCCTTTCCTGCGCCTACTACCTGGCCGTGATGGGTCATAAGGTGACCATCTTTGAGCAGCGCCACCACTTGGGCGGCATGCTGCGCTACGGCATCCCCAGCTATCGTCTGCCGCGCGAGCGCTTGCAGGCCGAGATCGACTGGATCTTGAGCGCCGGCATCGATGTGGAACTCGACCACTCCGTGAACGGCGAGGAGCTCGCCCGCCTGCGTGACGAGTTCGATGCCGTCTACTTGGCCATTGGTGCCCACAATGACAAGAAGCTCGGTCTTCCGGGCGAAGAGGCTCCCGGCGTGGAGTCGGCCGTCAAGATGCTGCGTGCCATTGGCGACGACGAGCTGCCCGACCTGAGCGGCCAGCGCGTGTGCGTCATCGGCGGCGGCAACGTGGCCATGGACGTGGCTCGCTCTGCCGTGCGCTGCGGTGCCGAAAAGGTGAGCATTGTCTACCGCCGCCGCATCTGCGATATGACAGCCCAGGACGCCGAGATTGCCGGTGCCCAGGCCGAGGGCTGCGAGGTTCTGGAGCTCACGGCGCCGCTCGCCATCGAGACGGGCGAAGATGGTCGCGTGAGCGGCCTGCGCGTGCAACCGCAGATTATCGGCGAGCCCCGTCGCGGTCGTCCGGCCCCGCGTGCCGCCGCGACGCCCGAGCGCGTCATTCCCTGCGAGCGCGTGTTCGTGGCCATCGGCCAGGACATCGATTCCAAGCCGTTTGAGGACATGGGCATCGCCTGTAAGTGGGGCTGCGTGGTCACCGACTCGGACGGCGTCGTGCCCAATTTCGATGGCCTCTTTAGCGGCGGCGACTGCCAGACCGGCCCCGCCACCGTCATCCGCGCCATCAATGCCGGCCGCGTAGCTTCGGCAAACATCGACCGCTATCTGGGCTTCGACCACAAGATCAAGCTCGACGTGGAGCTGCCGACCGTCCAGTTTAAGGGCAAGCACGAGTGCGGCCGCTGCGAGCTGGGCGAGCGCGAGGCCGGCGAGCGTATTCACGATTGGAATCTGGTCGAGCAGGGCCTTACCGAGGAGGAGGCGCGCCAGGAGGCAAGCCGCTGCCTGCGTTGCGACCACTTTGGCTTTGGCGCGTTCCGCGGAGGGAGGAATCTGGAATGGTAGAGCTCAACAACCCCACTGTCAGCGACAAGACCGAAAGCGGAGCACTCAATATGGTCAAGCTCACTATCGATAATTGCGAGGTCGTGGTACCCGAGCACACCACGATCTTGGACGCCGCCAAGTCCGTCGGCATCCAGATTCCCACCCTGTGCTACCTGCGCGATCTGAACGAGATCGGCGGCTGCCGCGTGTGCGTGGTCGAGGTTGAGGGCTGCGACCAGCTGGTTGCCGCCTGCAACAACTACGTGCTCGACGGCATGGTGGTCCACACCAACAGCCCCAAAGCCCGCGAGGCCCGTCGTACCAACGTGCAGCTGTTGCTGTCCCAGCACGATTCGCAGTGCACGAGCTGCGTGCGCAGCGGCAACTGCAACCTACAGACCATCGCCAACGACCTGGGCATTTTCTATCTGCCGTATCAAAGGCATTTGGCGGGCGAGGGCTGGGATTTCGATTTTCCCATCATCCGCGAAAACGACAAGTGCATTAAATGCATGCGCTGCATCAAGGTGTGCGAGAGCGTGCAGGGCCTAGGGATTTGGGACCTGACCAACCGCGCCACACATACCGCCGTGGGTACCCGCGGGCGCGCACCGATCGGCAAGACCGATTGCGTCGCCTGCGGTCAGTGCATCACGCATTGCCCGACGGGCGCGCTGCGCGAGCGCGACGACACCGAGACCGTGTTTGACGCGCTTGCTAATCCCGACAAGATCGTGCTGGTGCAGATCGCGCCTGCCGTGCGCAGCGCCTGGGGCGAGGAGCTCGGCATATCTCGCGAGGAGGCAACCGTCGAGCGTCTGGCCTGCGCACTGCGCCGCGTTGGCTTTGAGTACGTGTTCGACACCGATTTCTCGGCCGACCTCACCATTATGGAGGAGGGTTCCGAGCTGCTCGAGCGCCTAGGCGCCGCCGCTAAGGGCGAAGGCGACAGCCGCGGCTGGCCCATGTTCACGAGCTGCTGCCCGGGCTGGGTGCGCTTTGTGAAGGCGCGCTACCTGGAGTTTGTCGACAGCCTGTCCACGTCCAAGTCGCCGCAGCAGATGTTCGGCGCCATCGCCAAGACGTATTACGCCAAGGTGCTGGGCGTGGAGCCCGAGCGCCTGTTCGTGGTGTCCGTGATGCCGTGCACGGCCAAGAAGGCCGAGTGTGCGCTGCCGAGCATGGTGGGCGAGGGCGGCGCGCCCGACGTGGACGTTGCGCTGACGGTGCGCGAGATGGTGCGCATAATCCGCGCGAGCCACGTGAGCGTGGACACGCTGGTCGAGGAGCCGCTCGATACGCCGCTGGGCTTTGGCACGGGCGCGGGTGTGATCTTTGGTGCCACGGGCGGCGTGATGGAGGCTGCCGTGCGCTCGGCATATTACCTGGTGACGGGCAAGAACCCCGATGCGGACTTCTTTACCGACGTGCGTGGCCTGGATGGCTGGAAGGAAGCCGTCGCCGATATCGATGGCACCAAGGTACGCGTCGCCGTGGCGCACGGGCTGGGCAACGCCGCCCGCCTGCTCGATGCGATTCGCGACGGCCGTGCGAGCTATGACTTCGTCGAGGTCATGGCGTGCCCGGGCGGCTGCGTCGGTGGCGGCGGTCAGCCCATCCACGACGGCTGCGAGCTGACGGCCGAGCGCGGCCAGGTGCTGTGGGGCCTGGACGCCGCTGCGGACATTCGCTTCTCGCACGAGAACCCCGATGTTCAGGCATGCTATCGCGAGTTCTTGGGTGCGCCGCTCTCGCCGCTGGCCGAGGAGCTGCTGCATACCGACCATCATGCGTGGACGATGCCCAACGAGGGGGCGTGCTAGCGATGCGTGCGTTTGATGCTGAGATGACGCGCCGAGGATTTGCCTCGGCGCTCGCCGCGGGCGCCCTGTCGCTTGCGCTCGCGGGCTGTGGCGGCGGGGCTGCCGGTGCCGGGTCTGCCGCGGGCTCGGCTGCCGGGTCTGCCGCTGACGGTGCCGCTGCCGAGCCGGTTGAGGTGCACGTCGCCTCGCTCAAGGGTCCGACGTCGATTGGGCTGGTGCAGTTTATGGACCAGGCGGCCGACGGTGCCACGGACAATGAGTTCGACTTTGCGATCAACACTGCCGCCGACGAGATTGTGCCCAAGGTCATTCAGGGCGATATCGATATCGCCCTGGTGCCCGCCAACGTGGCGAGCGTACTCTACAACAAGACCGAGGGTGCGGTGCAGGTCATCGATATCAACACGCTGGGCGTGCTGAACGTGGTGACGGGTAACGCGGACGTTACTTCGTTTGGCGATCTGGCGGGCCATACCGTCTACATGACGGGCAAGGGCACCACGCCGGAGTACGTCATGAACTACCTGTTGGAGCGCGCGGGCCTGACCGGCCAGGTGGCGCTTGAGTTTAAGAGCGAGCCCACCGAGGTGCTGTCGGCCCTGCTTGCCGATCCGTCTGCCGTGGGCGTGCTGCCCGAGCCGTTCAAGACCGCTGCCATCGCAAAGAGCGAAGGCAAGTTGTCGGCTCCGGTAAGCCTGACCGATGTGTGGGATGAGCTGGCGGGTGACACGGGCTCGCGCCTGCTGACGGGCGTGACCGTGGTGCGCCGTGCCTTTGCCGAGGAGCATCCCGAGGCCGTGGCGGAATTCCTGAGCTGGCATGCTGCGAGCGTTGAGGCCGTGAACGCGGCGCCGGCGGACTGGGCTCAGGCCGTGGTCGATGCGGGTATCGTGGATAACGCCGCGATTGCCGAAAAGGCGATTCCCGGGTGCATGCTCGTGTGCCAGACGGGGAAGGATATGAAGGCGGCGCTCGGTGGGTACCTGCAGGTGCTGGCCGATGCGGACGCGAGCGCCGTGGGCGGCAAGCTCCCGGCCGATGATTTCTACTACATGGAGTAGCCCGTGCGTGCGTTTGCTCGACAAATGGCAGAGCGTATGAAGGCGGTGGCGGCAGCAGGTGCCGTTGCCGCCTTTTGGCTTGCCGTGTGGGTCTTCGCGGCGGCGCTGGTGGCACAGCCGCTGATTTTGCCGGGTCCGGGTGCTGTTGTGGTGGCGTTGCTGCGGCTGGTATGCGATGCCGGCACGTGGGCGATCCTGGTGGGATCAGGCGCGCGAATCTTGGGCGGGCTGGCGCTTGCCGCGGTGTGCGGCGGCGTGCTGGCGGGAGCCTCGGTGCGGTCGCGGACGTTTGCCCGCCTGGTGGCGCCGGCGCTTTCGTTTGTTAAGGCGACGCCGGTTGCCTGTGTGGTGGTCCTGCTGCTCATTTGGCTGGGGTCGGCGCGCGTGAGCATCGCCGCGGTCTTTTTGATGGCACTTCCGGGCGTGTATTTTTCGTTGGTCGAGGGCTTGGCGCAAGTGGATAAGCCGCTGGAGCAGATGTTTCGTCTGCATGGCGTGCGGGGTTGGCGTCTGTTTTGCGCCCACACCTGGCGCGAGGTCCTGCCGTTTGTGCTTTCGTGTTCCCGCGCCGTGATTGGCATGAGCTGGAAGGCCGGCGTGGCGGCGGAGCTGATCGGCATGGCGGTGGGCACCGTGGGTGAGCGCATCTATCAGGCAAAGCTTTTGATTGAGACGGCTGATCTGCTGGCGTGGACCGTGCTGGTCGTTGCCGCCTCGTGGGCGTGTGAGCGCGTGCTGGTGTGGCTGCTGCGGGTTTCGGGACCCGTGGCGTGGCGCGCGGCCGTGCGGGCACATGGGCATGGACTGCGCGGGCGTGCGGGCGGCTCTGCTGGTGGCGGGGCTGCGGCGGAGCTTGCGCTCGCCGTGGGCGACCGGGCACCCTGGGCTCCGGCGCTGGATGGTCTGGTGCTCAACGTGCCCGCGGGCGGGCGTATCTGCGTGATGGGCGCTTCAGGCGTGGGCAAGTCGACGCTGCTTTCGTTGACAGCGGGGGAGTGCGCGCCGTGCTCGATGGTGTTTCAGGACGCGCGCTTGGTCGAGTCCGCCTCGGCGCTGGATAACGTGCTGGTGTGCGCCGATGCGCGCGTGGATGCTTCGAGCGCCGCGGCATTGCTGCGCCTGCTGGTGCCGGGAATCGATGTGCATGCTCGCGTGGCCGAGCTTTCGGGCGGGCAGCGCCGTCGCGTCGAGATCGCTCGAGCCCTGCTGTGCCCGGGCGGCGCGGTGATTCTTGACGAGCCCTTTATCGGTTTAGATACCGCCGCGCGCGATGCGACGACCAAGGTTGTGCTCGACCTGCTAGACGGCCGCACGCTCTTGCTCGCCACACACGACGCCTCCGACGCTCGGGCCCTCGATATCTCGGATATCATCACGCTCTAAATACTAACTCAGCAACAAAATGATTCGTTTTCCTCCGTCTCCATGGGGTCGGGTGTGGTATTCTATCTGCGGGGTAATACTTAGGAATACCAAGTAATACCAACGCCGTAGAAACAAACTCCGGATGCGGGCCAATTGGGTTGCCTTCACAGCCCGTCGCCCAGCCGCGTGGCCCGCATCTATCCGCACCACCGTCGTTTCAAAAAGGAAGCGCCATGGCAGAACACATGACCCCGGTTGTCGCGAAGGTCTTGCCCGAGGAAAAGGCGGCCTTCGCGGCGGCAACCCAACTCGTAGGCACCACGCCGTCCAACGCCATCCGCATGTTCATCGCCGCCTTCAATCGCTGCGGCACCTTTCCGTTCGACATTTCGCCGAGCGGGGCTTTTGGCACTACGTCCGATTCTCATCAATAAGTGATCCGTTTTCCTCCGTCCCCATGGGATCAGCTCTCTGCCGAGTTGTGGTAGAACTAGGGAACGGTTTTGAGGAGGTTGGCATGCTCAATGCGATGATTTGGGCGCTTGCCTGTTTTGGCGTCGTCGCGGCCGGTATTGCCCTGAGCATGGTTCTGTTTTCAGTTCTCGATGCCGTATCGGTGCTGACGGGCTATCCGATCGACAATCTCGATATCCAATGGTTCCAGGCTGCCGCTCAGACGGCGTCGTTTTTGATGGCGCTGCTGTGGTGGCGTTATCTGTGGCCGCGCTCGTTTATGGCGCGCTGGCAGGGCGAGCGCCCGCTTGGCGGGGGAGCGCGTGGGGCGTGGAAACGCATCGCCTGCGTTATCGTGATCGGCCTTGCCCTGCAGGTGGTCGTTGGCTACGTGACCGATGCTGTGCTGTTGCTTTTGCCCGAGGCGGCGGCCGACTACAGCGAGCTTGTCGAGGAAACGGGCATGGGCGACACTAGCTATCTCGACGTTCTGACTACGGTACTCGGCGCCCCATTTTGTGAAGAGCTGCTGGTGCGCGGCATTATTTTCGAGTTTTCGCTCCGAGCGTTTAATCCGCAGTGCCGCCCACTTTGGAAGCGCCGGCGTCGTGCGAGCGCGCAGGACGGCGCCATGGTGCCCTGGGCGGCCCCAAGCACGTGGGGTATCGCAGCGGCGATTGTACTGCAGGCGGCAATCTTCGGTTTTATGCACATGAATTGGGTGCAGGGTTGCTACGCGGGTGCCGCTGGCCTCATCTTTGGTTGGGTGCTCGTGACGACCGGAAAGCTCCGCTACACGATCCTGCTGCACTTTGCCTTTAATGCCGGGTCGTATCTCATGACGTTGCTCTGGTTTGTGAACACGCCGCTCGACGTGATAATTACGGTCGCGATCGCCGGCGTGATCCTGGTGGAGGCAATGTGCTCGCTGCGCCAAGCGTGCCAACAGAGCGCTGCGACCACATCTACCGCATTCCTGCACTAATTGCGGCGTCCGCCTCCGTTGGCGCCCTGGCGTCCCTGGGCCGCGCGGTTGCGCCCGGCGGTGTTCTGCGCGCGGGACATGCCGCCGTGGCCCTTGCTGCCTTTGGGTCCCTTGCCGGCGGCGCCACCGTGGGCCTTGCCGCCCTTCTTGCCGGTCCCATGTCCGCCGCTAACAGGCGTCTCGCCCGGGCGCGGCGGTACGGGACGGATCAGGCAATGCTTGGTGTAGCCGATTAGATCTCGGCGGCCGGCCTTTTCCAGCGCCTCACGCACAAGCTTGTAGTTCTCGGGCTTGCGGTATTGGATGAGCGCGCGCTGCATGGCCTTTTCGTGCGGGTCGCGCGCCACGTAGATCGGCTGCATAGTACGCGGATCCACGCCGGTGTAGTACATGCAGGTCGACATGGTGGACGGGGTGGGGTAGAAGTCCTGCACTTGCTCGGGCATATAGCCCATGTCGCGCACGGCTTCGGCAAGGTCCACGGCTTCCTTCATGGTTGAACCGGGGTGGCTCGAGATCAGGTACGGCACCACGTACTGCTTGAGTCCGTATTCATGGTTCAAGCGCTCAAATTTGCGACAGAACGCATCGTAGACGGCGCGGCTCGGCTTGCCCATCACACTCAGCACCGCGTCGCTCACGTGCTCGGGCGCTACGCGCAGCTGGCCCGAGACATGGTGCTCCAGCAGCTCGCGCAAAAACTCGTCCGAGGCATCGGCCATGGTGTAGTCAAAACGGATGCCGCTGCGGACGAAGACCTTCTTGACGCCCGGCAGCTGGCGCAGGTCGCGCAGCAGCTGCGTGTAGCCGCTCTCGTCGACCACCATGTTCTTGCACACGCTCGGCCACAGGCAGCGCTTGTTCTTGCACACGCCGTGCTTGAGCTGCTTGTCGCAGGCCGGGCGGCTAAAGTTAGCCGTCGGTCCGCCCACGTCGTTGATGTAGCCCTTAAACTCGGGATCGCGCGTGAGCAGCTCGGCTTCGCGCATGATCGAGTCGTGACTGCGCATCTGCAGCACGCGACCCTGGTGGAAGGTGAGCGCGCAAAACGAGCACTCGCCAAAGCACCCGCGGTTGGAGCTAATGGAAAACTTGATCTCGGCAAAGGCCGGCACGCCGCCCGCCGCGTCGTAGTCGGGATGCCAATCGCGCGCGTAGGGGAGTTCGGCCACCTCGTCCATCTCGTCGGTGGTGAGCGTCGCCGACGGCGGGTTCTGCACCACATAGACGCTGTTGGGGTAGGGCTCTACCAGGCGGTGTCCAGTGATGGGGTCCATGTTCTGCTGCTGCACGTTAAAGCTGCGCGCGTAGTTGAGCTTGTCGGCGGCAAGGTCGTCCCAGCTTGGCAGCAGGTCGTAGTCGTAGACCTCGTCGAGCGAACCCGTGCGGTAAACGGTGCCGTTGATATAGGTGATCTGATCGACGGGCAGTCCCGCGTCGAGCGCGTCGGCGATCTCGACGATCGCGTGCTCGCCCATGCCGTAGATGAGGATGTCGGCGCCCGAGTCGAGCAGTACCGAGCGCTTGAGCTTGTCCTGCCAGTAGTCGTAGTGGGCCAGGCGGCGCAGACTCGCCTCGATGCCGCCGATAATGATGGGGGCATCCTTAAACGTCTGGCGGATAAGGTTGCCGTAGACCGTGACGGCGCGATTGGGACGGCGCCCCTCCTCGCCACCGGGGGTATAGGCGTCGGTGTGGCGGCGGTGCTTGGTCACCGAATAGTGGTTGACCATGGAGTCCATGTTACCGGCACTGACGAGAAAGCCTAGGCGCGGCTCGCCGAGCGCGGTAATGCTGGCGGGGTCGGTCCAGTCGGGCTGGCAGATGACGCCCACCTTGTAGCCGTGCGCGTCAAGGACGCGACTGATGATGGCCATGCCAAAACTGGGATGGTCCACATATGCGTCACCGCAGATGTAGACAAAGTCGCACTGGTCCCAGCCGCGTGCATCCATGTCGACGCGACTGACGGGGAGGAATTTATCGCGGCCCGGGCGCCAGGGGCGGGCGGGCGTCGCTTGGGAATGCTTGGTGCGGGCGACCGTGCCCTGCGCCTTGCCGCCGCGCTTTTGCTGCTGGCCCTGTTTGCCCTGCTGACTGCGCTGGTTGTTCTGAGCGTGCTGAGGCTTTTTTGCCACGATCCCTCCCGGTGTCTGTATGCTGCACGTAATTGTAACCAGTCTTTTTGGGACGGAGCTAAAAAGACTGGGGGAGTACATGGGCTGGTGAGTGAGAGCGTCGCCGCGCCCGCCGTTTGTTTCCAGACTGTGTATCCCTGCGTCGAAGGAGCCGTCTCGCACGCACGCCATGTTGTCAATGGGTTACAGTATGAACGGCGGCTATGTTTCCGCCAACGCACGAGAGAGTCGTCAACAAGGAGGATGCACGACGATGCAGCGTGCCAAACAGATATCGGAGTCTATTGAGCTGGGCATCATCTTGGCGCTCGCCGGTGGCTTTATGGACGTGTATTCGTACATTGGGCGCGACCATGTTTTTGCCAACGCGCAGACAGGCAACATCCTGCTCGTGGGCGTGAGCATTTCGGAGGGCAACTGGGCACTTGCGGGGCGCTACTTCTTCCCTGTGGTGTCGTTTGCCGTGGGCATCATGCTTGCCGATCTGGTACACGAGCGGTTTGGCAGCGTGATTCACTGGCGACAGGTGACGGTGTTCTTTGAAGCCGTCATCTTGCTGGGCGTGAGTTTTATCCCGGGCGGCAATTTCAACCTGCTCGCCAACTGCCTCACCTCGTTTGCCTGCGGCATGCAGGTCGAGAGCTTCCGCAAGATCCACGGTCACGGCATCGCTACGACCATGTGCATCGGCAACTTGCGCAACGCGCTGCAAAACGTGGACGATTACATCATCACCCACAGGCGCGGCTTTTTGGAAAACGGCCTGCTGTACTTTGGCGTGATCTTTACCTTTGTGTTTGGCGCCGTGTTGGGCAACTGGTGTATTGAGCGCATGGGCCTGCACGCCATCGTCGTGGCGAGCTTGCTGCTGTTTGTCGCGTTTGCCATCATGTTCATCGACCGCGAGCGCGACTTGCGCTTACGCTGGAAGGTTGCGGCCGAGGCTTGGAAAGAGGGCTGCCGAAAGTAACCGAATGCGGCAAAGGGGCTGTCCCTTTGCCGCAATATTTTTCATCATATGTTGAAACGCTTTAACACTTTTGACGTTCTCACGCGTTTTTTGTTTCAAAAGCGTTAGGATGGGACTTATAGTGCGGGGCGTAACGGGTGCCCCGCGCACGATAGGAGGCTATCAATGGCTAATCGTTTCGTTCTCAACACCATTTCTTACCATGGTTCCGGCGCCATCAAGGAGATCCCCGGCGAGCTCCAGCGTCGCGGCTACAAGAAGATCTTCGTCTGCTCCGACCCCGATCTGGTCAAGTTTGGCGTTACCGCTAAGGTGACCGACGAGCTCGACGCCGCCGGCATCGCTTGGAGCCTCTACTCCGAGATCAAGCCCAACCCCACCATCCAGAACGTCAAGGACGGCGTCGAGGCCTTCAAGGCCGCCGAGGCTGACGCTATCGTGACCATCGGTGGCGGCTCCTCTATGGACACTGCCAAGGCTATTGGCATCATCATCAATAACCCCGAGTTCGCCGATGTCCGCAGCCTCGAGGGCGTTGCTCCCACTAAGAACCACGCCGTGTTCACCATCGCCGTGCCGACGACCGCCGGTACCGCTGCCGAGGTGACCATCAACTACGTCATCACCGACCCCGAGAAGGTCCGCAAGTTCGTGTGCGTCGACACCAACGACGCCCCCGAGGTCGCCGTCGTCGACCCCGACATGATGGCTTCCATGCCCGCCGGCCTGACCGCCTCCACCGGTATGGACGCTCTGACCCACGCCATCGAGGGCTACACCACCAAGGGCGCTTGGGAGCTCTCTGACATGTTCCACTTTGAGGCTATTAAGCTGATCAGCGAGAACCTGCGCGACTCTGTCGCCGAGGCCAAGTCTGGTCAGCCCGGCTCCGGCCGCGAGGGCATGGCTCTTGGCCAGTATGTCGCCGGCATGGGCTTCTCCAATGTCGGCCTGGGCATCGACCACGCCATGGCTCACACCCTGTCCGCTCACTACGACACCCCGCACGGTGTCGCCTGCGCCATGCTGCTGCCGATCGCCATGGAGTTCAACAAGCCGGTTTGCGCCGAGCGCCTGGCCAAGGTCGCCGTCGCCATGGGCGTTGACACCACGGGCATGAGCACCGACGAGGCTGCCGACGCCGCTATCGCCGCCGTCAAGCAGCTTTCCGCCGACGTGAATATCCCGCACGTCTGCGAGGCTATGAAGGCCGACGAGATCGAGGTTCTGGCCAAGGACGCCATGGCCGACGCCTGCTTCCCGGGTAACCCGCGCGAGGCAACGCTCGACGACGTCATCGAGCTCTTCAAGAAGATTTGCCCGGCTGCCTAGCCTCGTTTGGTGTTCTTTCGCCTGTAGGTGTGCGGTCGCTTTTTGACTTGCCGCTGGCCCCGCCGTGCTACGCACGGCGGGGCTTTTTGTGCTGCGTCGATGCCCTGAGGCGGACAAAACCAAGGCGTACTGCCCGCTGCGGATAGGTGGTGCACTTCCCTGCGTGCATTTTTGGGAGTATTCAACAAGCTCTTAAAAATGCATAACGTTGTGAATGGGCGGTAGTGATCCGCAGGCGCCCATCGACAGCCATTGTGGGCGGGCTATCGATGAGTGGAGGGGGTTGTTACTGAGTTTCTGCTTTGCGACGACCTGCAACACTGCTGTAACCGCGTCGTTTTGTCGTTCGTGATGGGGCCGTTGGGGCCCACGGTGCTGAATACTCCGTTTTTTGCACGGTCCAAGGTGGGGCACCCTGAGACGAAGCAAAAAGATGCCTCATTTCTATGCAAATACCAATAGGATTTATGCAAGATTGAGATTGTAAACCGTGCACGTGCACAAAACCGGTGCGGGGACGTCTGGAGGCGGCTCGGCTCCTGGGGCATTGCACGTGCAGAACGGTTAAAATCGGGACTCGGTCTTAGTTTTACTTGGAAGGATGCATATGACTTCTAATATTGATGCTTCTCTAGAGGAGACGCTCTCCTATATCGCAGGACAGCTTAAGACGCTGACTTCTATTGCCTCCCCTACCGGCTATACCCGTGCGGCGACTGATTATCTGATGGAGACCCTGCGCGATATGGGGTTTGGGCCTGAGCGTTCTAATAAGGGTAACGTGCTCGTTGAGCTTGGCGGCGAGGGCGAGCCACTTGTGTTGGCGAGCCATGTCGATACCCTGGGCGCCATGGTGCGTTCCATTAAGGACAATGGTCGCCTGCGCCCCACGACCCTCGGCGGGCATCAGTGGTCTACGGCCGATGGCGAGAACTGCACCGTTTATACGCGCGATGGCAATGTCTACACGGGCGTGGTCCTCAATACTGAGCCTTCGGCGCATGTGGCCGACGAGCCGGTCAAGACCATCGAGAAGAACATGGAAATCCTGCTCGATGAGAATGTCGACAGCAAGGACGATGTGCTTGAGCTGGGCATTCAGACCGGCGACATCATCGCTATGGATCCGCGTACCACGGTGACGGAGAGCGGCTACATCAAGAGCCGCTTCCTGGATGACAAGCTGTCGGCGTCGATTCTGCTGGGTCTGGCCCGCGCTGTTGCTGACGGCGAGGTGTCGCTTTCGCGCAAGGTGTCGCTGCTCTTTACCGTGTACGAGGAGGTCGGCCACGGCGGTGCTTTCGTGCCGGCCGACACGCGCGAGATGATCAGCGTTGACATGGGCTGCGTGGGCGACGACCTGGGCTGCACCGAGCGCATGGTGTCGATTTGCGCCAAGGATTCGGGCGGTCCGTACAACTACGACCTGGTAACCACGCTGTCCAACATCGCGTGCGAGCTGGAGCTCGATTACGCCATCGATGTGTATCCGCACTACGGCTCGGACGTTGAGGCCACGCTCTCGGCCGGCTACGACATCCGTCACGGCCTGATCGGCCCCGGCGTGTACGCGAGCCACAACTACGAGCGCAGCCACATCGACGGCGTGCGCAATACCTACGAGCTGGTCCGCGCCTACGTACAGCGCTAACGATGCAGCGGCCTCGGCTGATACGGCAGTACCGACCGAGGCCGTCCTCTCTAAGTTGCGGTGAAATAGGGACTGTTTGGCGGTTTTAAACGCTTAAACAGTCCCTATTTCACCGCAACTTATGAAGGGGGTGGGACTACTTGATGGCGGCAGTAACGGTGCCGCCGCCGAGGACGACGTCGCCGCGGTAGACGACGACAGCCTGGCCGGGGGCGATGGCTCGTTGCGGCTCGTCAAAAGTTAGCAGCATTTGCCCATCTTCGCCACGCGTAAGGGTCGCTGCCTGGTCTTTCTGACGGTAGCGGTACTTGGCACCCACGCGAATGCCGCCGGCATCCAGCTCGGCCTCCATGCGCTCTGCCGGCGCGCTCCAAATCCAGTCGTTGGCCGCGAGCGCTGTGGCAGCCAGGTCCTCGGCCTCGCCCAGATGCACAATGTTGTTGGCGGTGTCGACGCCCGTTACGTACACGGGATGCGCCATCGCGACGCCCAAGCCCTTGCGCTGGCCGATGGTATAGCGCAGCGCGCCGTTATGGCGTCCGACCACGCTGCCGTCGCGCCATACAATATCGCCCGGCTCGGCGGCATGTCCGCAGCGGCGCTCGATATAGCCCGCATAATCGCCATCCGCGATAAAGCAGATATCCTCGCTCTCGGCCTTCTTGGCGTTGATGAAGCCCTGCTCGGCGGCAATGCGGCGAACGTCGCGCTCCTTGTCCAGCCCGGCCAGCGGAAAGATTGTGCGTGCCAGGCGCTCTTGCGTAAGCGAATACAAAAAGTAGCTTTGGTCCTTTTTGGGATCTTCGCCGCGATGTAGCTGCCAGGTGCCGTCGGATGCCTGGCTTGTTTTGGCGTAATGGCCCGTGGCGATGTAGTCGCAGCCCATATCCAGCGCCGCGTCGAGCAGCGCGCCAAACTTAATATGGCGGTTGCAGATGATGCACGGGTTGGGCGTCAACCCCTCCTGGTAGGCGATCACGAAGCGCTCGATAACATTGCGGTCGAAGGTCTGCTGCAGGTCGAGCACATGGTGGGGTATCCCCAGGCGCTCGGCGACGGCCTTTGCATCGGCGATGTCGCGGTCGACTTTGCTCATGCCTGTGACGGGATCGGGCGCGGGACAGGTGAGGCGCATGGTGGCACCGACACATTCGTAGCCCTGGCTTTTGAGTAGGTACGCAGTCACGCTGGAATCGACGCCGCCGCTCATGGCGACGAGCACGCGCTTGTTGTGCATGGGGAGGTTCTCCTTGGTGGCATGTGGCCAAAAAAGAAAAGCGGCGCGGGAGGCTGGTTCCGCGCCGCAGACATTGTAGCAAGTTCGGACGACTCGTGGGACACCCTGATGGGATGGGCTCAGGCTACCGGGAGAGAGGAGGCCGGCTCGTCCCTGGGCTCAACCTATGGACGAGGCCCTAGTCCTGGAAGAGTGCCGTGGACAGGTAGCGCTCACCGGTGTCGGCGAGCAGCGCCACGATGGTCTTGCCCTCGTTCTCGGGGCGCTTGGCCAGCTGCAGCGCGGCCCACACGGCGGCGCCGGACGAAATGCCCACGAGCACGCCCTCCTTGTGGCCCACGGCGCGGCCGGTGGCAAAGGCGTCGTCGTTCTCAACGGGGATAATCTCGTCGTAGATCTGGGTGTCGAGGACGTCGGGCACAAAGCCGGCGCCGATACCCTGGATCTTGTGCGGGCCGGCCTGGCCCTTGGAGAGCACCGGGGAAGTGGCGGGCTCGACGGCGACGACCTTGATTTCGGGGTTCTGCTCCTTAAGGAACTCACCCACGCCGGTCACGGTGCCGCCGGTTCCAACGCCGGCGACGAAGATGTCGACCTCGCCGTCGGTGTCATCCCAGATCTCGGGGCCGGTCGTGGCCTTGTGGATGGCGGGGTTGGCGGGGTTCACAAACTGGCCGGCGATGATGCTGTTTGGCGTCTCCTTCTGCAGCTCCTCGGCCTTGGCGATGGCGCCCTTCATGCCCTTGGAACCGTCGGTGAGCACGAGCTGTGCGCCATATGCCTGCATAAGCTTGCGGCGTTCGACGGACATAGTCTCGGGCATGGTGATGATCACCTTGTAGCCGCGGGCAGCCGCCACCGAGGCGATGCCGACGCCGGTGTTGCCACTCGTGGGCTCGATGATGGTGTAGTCGCCGCCGCGCACGAGCTTGCCGGCCTTCTCGGCCTCGTCGATCATGTTCTTGGCGACGCGGTCTTTGACGGAGCCGGCGGGGTTGAAGTATTCCAGCTTGACGAGCACGCGGGCCTTGAGGTCCTCATCGGCCTCAAAGTGAGTGAGCTCCAGAAGCGGAGTGTGGCCGATAAGCTGATCGATGGACGTGTAAACATTGCTCATGGTGAACCTCCAAAGTGTTCAAATGACTGGATACCGTGTGGTTTTACGGTGTGTGTAGCAGCGAAACCCACAAACCTTATGGGTTGTTCGTTTTGCTGTTGGCAAGCATAGTAGACAGTAAAGCCTAGTAACGCAATAGGAAATAGAAGATTATTACGAGTCGATTAACCATCTTGACCGGAACGGGTATTTTCAAAACCAATATTTCGGCTAGAATTTCTACGGACTAAATGACCGAAAGGCAGCACTATACATGTTGGTTTCTACTAAGGGCAGATATGCCCTGCGCGTTATGGTCGATCTGGCCGAGCACCAGGCAGCCGGTCGCATCCCGCTCAAAGAGATCGCGGCGCGACAGGGGATTTCCGAGAAATATCTCGAGAACATTTTGGCTACGCTCGTGCGCGCCAACATGCTCTCGGGCATGCGCGGCAAGGGCGGCGGCTATGTGCTCACGCGCCCGCCCGAGCAATACACGGTGGGCGAGATCTTGCGCCTGACCGAGGGCAGTCTGGCGCCGGTCGCCTGCCTGGATGGCGACTGCAAGGGCTGCTCGCGATCTGATGAGTGTCCCACGCTCGACGTGTGGAAGAACCTGGACAAGCTCATCAACGACTACCTCGACGGTGTGACGCTCGATCAACTTGTCGCTCCCAACCATGGCTACGACTACGTCATCTAACCCACACCTGCATTTGGGGACGGGGTGGAAATGGTAGATTTTCTCGCCCTTTGAGACTTGGCAAATAAGAAGGCCGCCCATTTTTGCGATGGGCGGCCTTCGTTTTGGGCTGTTGAGACGGACACGGCCGGAATGGCCGTTTTAGTCCTCGGCGATGCTGTCGAGGATGCTGCGCGTGATGGACACCAGGATGCTGCCCATAAAGGCCGATCCAAAGCTGGCGATGGAGATGCCCGCGCCCAGCAGATTGACCGACAGGTAGCTGGCCAGCTCGAGCATAAAGCTGTTGACTACGAGCTGAAAAATACCAAGCGTAATAATAGTGAGCGGCAGTGAGATGACCGTCAGGAACGGCTTGACGAGCGAATCGACGATGTTGAGGAACAGTCCCACAAAGGCGAAACAGACCCAGGCCTCGGCAAAACCGAAGGGTTGGATACCGGGGACGAGGAACGTGGCGATCGCGATGGCGATCGAGGTGAAGAGCCAGTTAAGCATAAAGCGCATGGCGTGAATCCTTTCTTGCGCCGGGGTTGCTGGCGTCGCGTGAAGCGGCTTGCGGCGGCGACCTGGATGGTTGCGCGGGCGCGCCGCGGTGTTTGGGCGCCCATTGTCTCAAATATTCGTGGAGCTTACGTGCGCATATGGTTTCTAAACGGCGTTCGTCCTGAAAAACGCGCCGCTGGCAGAGAGTCTTGTCGCTTTAGTTTGGTGGTGTGCTACACTGCTACGGGCAAAAGCCACAGGCGTTGCCCTATTGCATAGAACGGGCGAACGATGCCCGATGTCAGTATCAACTTCGATGCCTTTTGGCGGGTTTGGCGGTGATCGATGAATATCGAGAACATGTTTGACAAGCCTGATGTCAAGCAGCTGGTCCACGCATTTAGCCTTTTGGACGACGAGAAGGATATCCAGGCGTTTTTGACCGATATCTGCACGCCGCGCGAGATTTGCGACCTTTCTCAGCGTTTGCAGGTTGCGCGCTATTTGGACGAGGGCGAGCCTTATGTTGAGGTTCAGGCCCGTACCGGCGCTTCGTCCACCACGGTGAGCCGCGTTTCAAAGGCGCTGAACGGCGAGTACGGTGGCTACCGCAAGATCCTCATTAAGTTGGAGGATGGCGAGTAGGCCGGCGACAACATTGAATTACGAAGAACCGTCCCTCCGGGGGCGGTTTTTATATGCCTGCAATCGGCTGGTGCGTTGGGTTCAGGTTGCTTTGTACCAAAAGATGGAACTGCGGTGGCAATGTGTCCGCTTGGGCGGGTAGGATGGATGCATTGATTATTGCGAACGGTTTGAGCGGAGGACCATGCCTGTTCGAATCTATACCACCAATGCCGGCACGGATTTGAGCGATGCCGAGTCGGCGCTGCTTGCCGACCTTATTGCCCGTCACGGGCGTGCCGTGTTGCTGGCACCAACGTTTGCCGAGCTCGATCTGTGCCGTCATGATGCGGCGGAAGCCGGCATTTCGCTGGGTATCGACTACAAGACACCCGCATCGTGGCTTCGCTCGCTTTGGGAGCTTTTGGGCGACGGGCGTGGTTTCGTCGACAACCTGCAACGTCAGATGCTGTTTTCGGATATGATTGCCCGCCGCGACGATGCCGGCCTGCAGCCGCTTTCGCGTAGCCAGGGCACGGTGCGCATGCTCGCGCGCATGGCTCGCGATGTGCTTCCGGGTGTGGCGGGGACTGGTGCCGAGCGTTGCTGCGACAACGTTTGCAAGCCCAAGCCCAAAAGCGATGCCGAGGCTCGTGTGTTTGAGCTTTTGCGTGCCTACGCGGGCGGTTTGGACCGTCGAGATATGGTCGAGTCCTGCGAGGCAGCTGACATTATGGCCGGCGCTTTGACCGACAGCCTGCCGGCGTGCACCCGCGCCGTTTGCGTGCGCGGCGTCACGTCATTTACGTATAGCCTGCTCGAGCTGCTGTCCGCCGTGGCAAACAACGGGGGAGAGGTTGTCGTGCTGCTCGCCCGCGAGCAAGCGGCGATGCGTGAGGAGCTGGCCACGGCCCTTGATGCCCGCGGTGTGCTGTTTGAGGTTGCACCGCTGGACGAGGATGCTGGCGCTCCCGCGACTGCTCCAAAGTCCGTCGCACGTCCTGCCTTTGTGGAAGTCGCCGGCCCCCATGCCCGTGCTCATGTCTATGCGGACGCCATCGATAAGTTGGTGAAAGCGCACAAGGAGTCCAAGGCCGATAAAGCTACTGCAACGCCCGCCGACCCCGTGCGCGTGCTCGTCGTTTCTGCCCGGGCACCCCAGCTGTTCGGCGAGCTCGCCGCCCGTTTGGCGGCGCGTCACATTGCGGCCGAGACGACTGAGTTCACGGCGTTTTCCCAGTCCATCGCGGGCAGGCAGTTTACGGCGCTCGCCAACCTGATCGAGCGTATGAAAGCCGCCGACGAGGGCACCGCTTCCAAGACTGAGTGGTGGCCCGCGCCGGAGCTTACCGACTGGATCTACAGTCCGCTTTCGGGCGCTGATGCCGTCAATGCCCGTACCTTCGATAAGAATATGCGTCTCTCGCGCAGCAAGACTACCGCGGGCGTCAAGAGCCTGCTGCAGAGCGTTCAGGGCCAGGTGAGGGGCGCGCGCAAGGCGACGAGCGACGATAACTGGTTTAAGAACGTACCGTGTGTGGTCTCGGACGTGTTCCAGGCGCTGTGGCGTGACAAGCCCGTGACGGCGCTTAAGGCCATGCTTGCCGTTGCCGAGGCGTTGCCCGATCGCGCTCTAGGCGGCCTTGACGGCCAGGCCCGTCGCCAGGCAGAGACGGCTTTGCTGCGCCATGCCATCGACATCCTTATGAACGATGCTCGCGCGCTCGACGTGTCGCAGGCCGCGACCGTGCCGGTTCTCGACGGCGTTCGAACCAAGGTGGACAAGCGCAGTACCGCCTACGATTACGAGACCTATGAGGTCGATCGCACACCACGAGCACAAGTGCGCTTCGCGTCGCTTGCCGATGCGTCGGTTTTGCGTCCTGGCGGCTACGATGCCGTGCTGTTTGCCGATGTCGACCTGGACAGCTATCCGCTTTCGCACGAAGAGGGCCCGCTTGCCACATTGACGGCCGAGCTGCGCCGCGACGGCGTGTCTTTGGAGCCCGCCGCCCTGCTGCGCGTGCGCTTTGGCCGTGCAATGCAGGCGACGAGCGGTCCGGTCGCGCTTGCCCGCGTGACACACGATCGCCAGGCGCGCGAGTGCTACCCGGCAGCCGTATGGACCGAGCTGCGGGCACATGCCGAGGCCGCTGGCGCTGCCAGGCCCACGCGCGTGGGCGAGGGCGATATCATCGCCGACTTTGATCCCGCTGCAGGCGAAGGTTTTAGGCGCGAGCGCGTGACCTGCGAAGCTCCTCAGCATCTGAGCGATGAAGCCGTTCCGTATCTGGTCCTGCGCCGTCGCGATGGCGAGGGCGAGGACGCGCCGCTCGTGCCGCGTCTGACGTCCGCCTCGCAGATCGAGGCCTATTCTACCTGCCCACTGTGCTGGTTCGTGTCGTATCGCGTCAAGCCCCAGTCTATCGACGCGGGCTTTGGCAACATGGAGAAGGGCAACTTTGTCCACGACGTGCTGGAGCATCTGCATGCCCGTCTGCCCCAAGAGGGCATGGAGCGCGTGACGCCCGAGAACCTGCCGCGCGCACAGGAGCTGCTGCGCGAGGTCTTTGACGAGACCTTGGCCGAGCACGCCGGCAAGCGCGGTGCCGAGGGTCCGCTCGTGCCGCTCTCTCCGGTAGAGGAACGTCAGGTGGCCGAGATTCTGCCGCAGCTGGAAGGCGTGCTCGCCTACGAGTCCGAGGCACTTGCCCCCTTTGCGCCACGCTACCTGGAGTTCGCCTTCAACGAGCTCAAGGTCGAGTATGCCGGTTGGCCGCTTGGCGGGCGCATCGACCGCGTGGACGTGGACGCCGAGAATCGTGCCGTGGTGATCGACTACAAGCATCGCACGGGCGTTGAGGAGTTTAAGCTCGCCGACCCTACGGTGCGCGACGAGGAATCGGGCACGGCGCCCATCGACGATCCGCGCTGGTTGCCACCACATACCCAAACGCTCATCTACGCCCAGGCCATGCGCCGGGCGCTGGATTTGGACACCCGCGCGGCGCTCTACTTTTCGACCAAGGGCGGCAAGCCGGCGTTGCGCGGTGCCGCGAGCGCCGAGCTGCTCGAGGAAGAGCGCGGCGACGGTCGCATCCCGGGCCTTAAGAAAGGTTTCCCCGGCGAGGGTGGCAGCATGGACTTCGACGCCCTGCTCGATCGCGTTGAGGCCGGCATCGCCGAGCGCCTGCGCGAGCTCGAGACGGGCAACGTTGCCGCCGTCGACCCGACGTCGGCTCAGGCCGCGCATGCGCGCTGCTCGTATAACCACGAAGGAACGTTTGTAAGGAGGGACGTGTAGACCATGGATCTTTCGACTTTGATGCCGCAACAGCTGCAGATTGTCAAAACGCTCGACCGTCCGCTGTTTGTCTCGGCGGGCGCCGGTTCGGGCAAGACCTTTACCCTCACGCGCCGCATCGTCTACGCGCTCTCGCCCGAATCCGGTCCGTTCGTCGAGCATCTGGACCAGGTACTCGCCATTACCTTTACCAAAGACGCCGCGGCCGAGATCCGTGACCGCGTGCGCCGTGCGCTTATCGACGAGGGCATGGACGAGGAAGCACTGACCGTCGACGACGCGTGGATCTCGACCATTCACGGCATGTGCTCGCGTATCCTGCGCGCGCATGCGCTGGAGCTGGGCATCGACCCCGAGTTCACGGTGCTCACCGATACCGACGAGCTTATGGACCAGGCTGTTGAGCACGTGCTGGCCCGCGCGACGGCACCCGATGCCGCCCCCGAGCTCGCGGCATCGCTCAAGGCCCTCTATGCCTGGTATCCCATGGCGGGCGAGGGCGGTTCCTTTGGCACCGGCACGACCATCAAGGGCCTGGTGCGCGACCTGCTGGAGCTGTCGAGCCAGTTGTCGGGCGGTATGGACGACGTGCGCGTGGCGCGCGGCCAGGCCGATACCTCGGCACTCGCCGATGCCTATCGCGCGGCGCTGGGCGCAAGCAAGTCCTCGACCGAGAAGGCGCAGGCGGCGCTCGATGCCATCGACGCGTTCGAGGCGAGCGACAAGACCATGGTCGATGCGGCGCGACTCATGATGTCGTGCACCATGCCGCGCGCGAGCAAGGCGTTCCCCAAGGAGCAGGTCGAGCTGCTCAAGGCCGAGGCCGCCGATGCGTTTATCAATATCGTGCTTGCCTGTGGTGGCCCGGCGCTCGATGCGTTGGTGGGCCTGGCCCGTTCCGTGGAGGCCGAGTATCGCGCGCTGAAGGCTGCCCAGTCCGCCCTCGATAATAACGACCTGCTGCGTATGGCTTACGAGGCCCTGCGCGATTACCCTGCCATCCGTGCTGCGTACGAGGGCCGCTTTAAGATGGTCATGATCGATGAGTTTCAGGATACCGACCAGATGCAGGTCGATCTGATCCGTTACCTGACGGGTGCGGGGGAGCGCGCGCTGTGCACCGTGGGCGATGCGCAGCAGTCCATCTATCGCTTCCGTGGCGCCGAGGTCGAGGTGTTCCGTCGTCAGGAGCGCAAGGTGGGCTCGTCTGCCGCGCCCGAGGCGACTGCCGTGGTCGACGCCCCTGCCGGCGAACTCGTCAAACTCGTGCGCAACTTCCGCAGCCACGACGAGGTACTGCGTTACGTGGCACGCGTCTTCGACGGCGATGACGGCGGCCTGATGCAGGGCTTTTTGGATCTTGAGGCGAGCGACGGCCGCAAGGACACGCTGGTGGCAGACGCCTCGCGTCGCCAGGCCCTCTTTGTTGCCGGCGGCAGTACGCAGGAACGCACACAGGCCAAGGCCCGTGCGATCGCCGAGCGATTCCGCGCGCTTGCCGATGCCGGCCAGCCCCAGGGCGGCATGGTGCTGCTGCTGGGCCGCATGACCAACGCCGACGTCTACGCCCAGGCCTTCCGCGACCAGGGGCTCGACTGCGCCATCGCGGGTGGTTCGGTCTTTGCCCAGGCAGCCGAGGTGCAGACGGTGCGCGCCCTGGTATGTGCGCTCGCCAATCCGGCCGATACGGCGCAGGGCCTTATGCCGCTGCTCGCCTCGCCGATGTTTGCGCTCGGCGCTCAGGAGTTCCTGGCGCTGGCGACCAAGCTCGATAGCGAGACGGGGGAGACGTCGCGCCGCAACATCGATGCGGGCATCATGAGTGATTTCGACGTGCCGGGTTTGCAAGACTTGCCGCTGGTGACGCGCGCCCGCGAGGTGCTGCGGTATGCGCTTCGTCGCGTGGGCCGCGATTCGTTCGCCGCCATCGCGCGCGACGTGGTCAACGCCTCCGGCTGGTTTGTGCGTCTGGCACAGCGCGGTCCCGAAGGCAAGGCCATTGCCGCCAACGTGCTCAAGGCGCTCGACGCCGTGGCCGAGGCGGAGGCCGAGTTCGGTAACTCGCCGCGTTCCATCGCGCTGGCCTTCGACCGCTTCTTGGCGGGCAAGGAAGCCCCGGGTGCCCTCAACGAGGAGGGCGACGGCGCGGTGCGCATCATGACGGTTCACGCCTCTAAGGGTCTGGAATATCCGGTCGTGGCGGTCGCCGAGTGCTTTGGCGTGCGTAAGCCCTCGGGTGCGGCACAGATGGGTCGCGTCGAGGGAGGAGCGCAGGTCGTGGCGCTGCCGGCACGCTTCGACGGCGTTAAGCTCACCGACGGAACCTTTGTGAAGGGCGACGACGTCAAAAAGCAGTTTGAGCACGCGTTTAAGGGCAAGGGCACGTCGCTGTGGCTACCGCCGGAGCTCATGGAGGATGTCTGCGCGACGGGTTCTCCCGCCGAGGCATTCGTTCGCCTGCGCAACGACGACCTGCAGCTTTCGCTCGAGGAGCGGGCTCGTCTGCTCTATGTCGCCATGACGCGTGCGCGCGAGCTGGTGATCTTGGCGATGGATGCCGGCGTGAGCCGCGGCAAGGTGGCGGCGCCGACCTTCGATGTCGAGACGGATCTGACCTACGATGTCCTGCGCCGCATTCTGCCGACGGACGCTCTGGACATGCCGCAGCTCGATAGCGACCGTTTGGTGTTCGACAACTCCAAGCCGGGCGACTACGAGCTCATCTCGCTCGCGGGCTTTACCTTTGGCGAGCAGGCGTTTGAGGCCAACGCTTCGCTGGATGTCGAGGGCAGGCTTGTCCGCGGCGATGCCGATGCAGATGCTGCCGACGATTCGGCCAGTACAATCGTCCCTGGTCCTGCCGACCCCAAGCCCGATTCGTTTGAGCTTGTGTATCCCCAGGCAGTGGGCGTGCGCATGGGCATCTGTCCATTTCCGGTGCGTGACTCGTATAGCTACTCGTCAATCGCCGCGGCGCTCCATGCCGAGACAGAAGACCGTGCCGCCGAGGCGCGTGTACCCATGGACGAGGCTGGCGATGATGCGGAGTCGGATGGTTCCGAGATGACGGATGCGGACGTGGCCGCTGTCGAGCCCGCCGGCAACCCCATGGCGCTGGGCTCGGCGTTCCATGCCGCCTGCCAGTGGCTGATCGAGATGGGTTCCGATGCGCTGCCCGCTGAGCGTGCCGATGCTCTGGCGCGCCTGTGGCGCCTGACGCCGGAGCAGCGCGAACGCTTCGACGTTGCCCTGAACCGCTGGCTCAAGTCGGCTGTTCGTGCCGATCTGCTCGCGTGGCCGTGCGTTCGCGCCGAGGTGCCGTTCTTTTCGCTGGGCTGCGAGGACGAGGACATCGCTCGCTACGGTGCCTATGCCGAGGGCGCCATCGATGCACTGGCCACCGACCCGGCCGATCCGTCGCGCGCCCTGGTCATTGATTACAAGACGGGCGGCACGCCGGACGAGACGCCGGACCAGCTGCTCGAGAAGCACGCCCTGCAGGCGCGCGTTTACGCCGACGTGTTGCACAAGGCGGGCTTTGAGGCCGTGACCGTCAAGTTCGTCCGCGTGGAGCAGCCGGATCCGACCCTCTTCGTCGAACCCGCCGAACCTCAAGTGGTCACCTACAACTTCTAGCCCTCAGATAACTTGCGGTGGAATACGGACTGTTTTGGCCAAAAAAGCCGCCAAACAGTCCGTATTTCACCGCAACTGCAAGAGGAGCCGTGTGGGTTTGGCTAGGTTCGGGTGCCGTCCGCGCCGTGCGGTAAAATCGTTCAGTCAGAACACGAACCCGCATCGGAGCTCATCACATGGCATTCGTCCATCTGCACAACCACACTGTCTTTTCCATGCTCGACGGCGCAACCCGTATCCAGGATATGGTCAACCGTGCCGTTGAGCTGGGCATGCCCGCCGTGGCCATTACCGACCACGGCTACATGTATGGCGTGCCCGACCTGGCGCTGGCCTGCGACGCCGTCAACCACAACACGCCCGAGTACAAAACCTGGAGCCACGACAAGGCCTTCTTGGAAAAGGACCGTCGTGACGAGCTGGTGGAGCCCGATCCCGAGGAAAACCCGCGCGAGCATGCCCAGTATGTGAAGGACATGGCCATGTGGGACGAGAAGGGCAATATCGACGAGCTCAAGCCGCCCCTGGTCATCAAACCCATCTTTGGCTGCGAGGTCTACTTTACGCCGGACGAGACCCTTGCCCGCGACCACAAGCCCGAGCTCTACCACATGATCCTTCTGGCCAAGGACCAGGAGGGCTATGTCAACCTGATGCAGACGGTTTCCGAGGCCGCCGTGCAGGGCTTTTACTACAAGCCGCGCGTGACGCTCGACAACCTGCGTCGCCATGCCAAGGGCATGATTTGCACGAGCGCCTGCATTGCGGGCATCATCCCCAAATACATCGACCGCGGCGACATGGAAGGCGCCATCAAGTGGGCCGAAACCTTCCGCGACACCTTCGATCCCGGCGACTTCTATATCGAGATTCAGGAACACGGCATTACCACCGATAATGGCCTGACCGACGAGCAGATGGACCGTACGCTCATCGACATCGCCAAACAGGTGGGCGTCAAGGTCATCGCTACCAACGACTTTCACTACCTGCGCCGCGAGGATGCGCCCGTGCAGGACGTCATCATGTGCATCGGCATGAACGCCAAGGTCGACGACCCCAACCGCATGCGCATGACCGGCTCGGAGTTTTATATGAAGACCGAGGAGGAGATGCGGGCGATGTTCCCGTATTGCCCCGAGGCCTGTGACAACACGCTCGAGATTGCCGACAAGTGCTACGTGGAACTGGACTGGGACTCCATCATCCTGCCGCGCTTCCCGTTGCTCGATCCCGGCGAGACGCACGAGAGCCAGTTCCGCCGCGAGTGCGAGAAAGGCCTGCGCCAGCACTACGGTGACGACTGGGCCACGCGCGAGATCGGCGGCGTCAACATCAAAGAGCGCTTTGAGTACGAATACAAGGTCATCTGCGACAAGGGCTTTGCCGCCTACTTTTTGATCGTCGCCGAGTACGTGCAATGGGCTAAGGACAACGGCATCGGCGTCGGCCCCGGCCGTGGCTCGGCCGCCGGCGCTATCGTCGCCTACGCCATGAACATCACCGCGTTTGACCCGCTCGAGAACGGCCTGATGTTCGAGAGGTTCCTGTCCCCGCAGCGTACCGAGATGCCCGATATCGATATGGACTTCGACGATGAGCGGCGCCTCGAGGTCGTGGAGCACGTTCGCCAGCTCTACGGCCCCGAGAAGGTCACCCACGTCATCACCTACTCGACCATTAAGGCCAAGCAGGCCATCAACGACGCCGCGCGCGTCCTGGACTACCCGGTCTACATGGGCCAGCGCCTGTCCAAGATGGTCTCGAGCGACCCCAAGGTCAAGCTCAAGCAGGTGCTCGAAAAACAACCCGGCAAAGAGGATCTGTTTAACCCCGACTTTGCCGAGGCCTATAAAAAGGACGACGACGCCCGCCGCATCATCGACACGGCGCTCTCGATTGAGGGCCTCACCCGTGGCGAGGGCGTGCACGCGTGCGCCGTTCTGATCTGCCGCGACCCCGTCAACGAGCATGTGCCCACCAAGCTCGACACCAAGGGCGGCGTCGAGATTACCCAGTACGAGGGCCATACCGTTGCCGACATGGGCCTGCTCAAGATGGACTTCCTTGGCCTGCGCACGCTGACGGTTATCTCCAAGGCCAAGGCAAACATCAAAAAGAACTTCGGCATCGACATCAAAGAGGAAGAGATTCCCTTTGACGATCCCGAGATCTTTAAGCTCATGGGCTCCGGCCACACCGCCGGCGTCTTCCAGGTCGAGTCCGCCGGCATGACGGCCACGATCAAGAACATGAAACCCACCGAATACAAGCACGTCGTGGCATTGATCGCTCTGTACCGCCCGGGCCCGCTGGGCGCCGGCATGGTTTCGTCCTACATCAACCGTATGAACGGCAAGGAGCCGGCCGTCTCCTACGACGACCGCCTGGACGACATCCTGGGCGAAACCTACGGCACCATGGTCTACCAGGAGCAGGTTATGCTCATCTCCGTCGAGATGTGCGGCTTCTCCAAGGGCGAATCGGACTCGCGTATCCGTAAGCCCGTGGCTAAGAAAAAGATCAAGCTGCTCACGTCGACGGTGCTCCACTGGGAGGATGGCTCGGACGAGACCACCTACGACCACTGGATGAACGGTGCTATCAAGAACAACTACACGCGCGAGGTCGCCCAGAAGATTTGGGACGATGTTCTCGAGTTCGCGTCTTACGCCTTTAACAAGTCGCACTCCGCCGGCTACGCCATCCTGGTTATGCAGACGGCGTGGCTCAAGGCGCACTATCCGCACGAGTACATGGCGGCCGTTCTGACGTCCTACACGGGCAAGACCGACAAGATCGTTCATTACGTCTCGGCGTGCCGCCACGACGGCATCCCCGTGCTGTCGCCAGATGTCAACGAGTCCGGTACCGAGTTCACGGCTACCAAGGAGGGCGTGCGCTTTGGTCTGGCCGGCATCCGCGGCGTGGGCACTGGCGTGGCGCAGGCGATTATCGCCGAGCGCGAGGCGGGCGGCCCGTTTAAGACGCTGCACGACTTTGTCGAGCGCGTGGACTCGAGCCAGGCCAACCGTCGCGTGATCGAATCGCTCATCAAGGCAGGCGCCTTCGACTCCACGGGGTATCCGCGTCGCCAGATGATGCACTTTGTGGATAAGAACAACCCCGAGAACATCATCGATGCCGCCGTGAAGCGCCAAAAGGATCGCGCGAGCGGCCAGACGTCGTTCTTCGATATGTTCGGCGACGTTGAGGGCTCGGGCTTTGAGGTGAGCGTGCCCGATCCGGACGGCCAGGAGTGGGACCGCCACCTTAAGCTGAGCCAGGAGAAGGAGGTTCTGGGCATCTATGTCTCGGACCACCCGTTGCGCCCGTTTGAGTATGCACTTAGCAAAGCGCGCGACTTCTCGTTCTCGCAGATCGACACCGGCTATGAGGTGCAAAACCCCACGGGCGGTACCATCAACCAGGAGATTCCCGAGGGCAAGGCGCTGTGGTGGGCCGGCATGGTCTCGAGCGCGTCCAAGCGCGTGACCAAAAACGGCGACCCCATGGGCATCGTGCAGCTCGAGGACATGGAAGGCGAGGCCACGGTCGTGGTGTTCCCCAAGACCTACAAGGAGGCCGAGGGGTATCTGTACGGCGAGGTCGATCCCGAGACCGGCGCGCAGCTGTCCGACGCGTTTGTGCGCATTAAGGGCAAGCTCGAGCGCTCGGACCGCGGCGACCAGATCATCGCGCAGGAGATTGTGCCGCTGGAGCTTAGCGAGGAGAAAAACAAGCCCAAGGTCTTTGAGGTCATGGTGCCCAACAGCCGCTTTAGCCAGGGCAATATGGCGCGCCTGGCCACGGTGCTCACCACCAACCCGGGCGGCGACCGCGTGGAGATCTTTATTGAGCAAGTCGACGGGCGCGTGCTGCGCGCTGAGGTGCCGGCCAAGGTCAATGCACGCTCGATTCCGCTGCTGGCAGAGGCAAAGGCCATCGTCGGCAACCAAGGCCGCGTGACGGTTATCTAAGCTACCCCGGGTGAGATTGGAGGAAGTGATGGCGCAGGGGACGTTTGTGCAGGCGCTTCGCAAAGAGGCGGCGTTGAGCGGAACCTTTATGAAGGGGCGTTCGCTCATGCTCAACGGCGCCGTTCTGTCGATCGAGGACAGCGGCTCGCGCTTCTCCAAAAACGTGACGGTTGAGGGCTCGGTGCGCGGCTCGCGCGGCGACCTGTACAAGACGCACGTGGCGCTTGACATGGACGAGCACGAGGTGATCGACTACGACTGCGATTGCCCCGCTGCCTATCGCTACCCCGGCATGTGCAAGCACGCCATCGCCACGGCGCTGGCGTACCTGGACGCCAGCGGTGCCGAGCCCGTCGAAGGTTTGCGCACGCCGGTCCGCACGTTTGCGGCTCAGCCCAAACAGTCCGCGCGTCCCGCGCCTACAACGCCCACGGTCAACCCCAACTTTCCCTTCCCAGCACCTGTCCCCACGAGCCCCAGCCTCATGGCGGCGCTCTCCGATCTTTCGAACGCGCGCATGGATGAGCTGGCGAGCATGCGCCGCAAGCTTGCCGGTGCCGTTGGTCCCGACGCCCCCAAAGCGGCGTTGGAGCCCTCGTTGGTGCCGTACTACAATCCGCTGTTCGCCGACCGCTTTAGCTGGGCGCTCGAGTTCCGCATTCGCCGCGGTTCGGTGTCCTACGTGGTCAAGGATATCGACGGCATGGCCGATGCCTACGTGCGCGGCGGCACCTTCTCGTACGGCAAGAAGCTCACGTTTGTCCATACGCCCGAAGCCTTCGAAGATGTGTCGACAAAGCTGCTCAGCCTTGTCTTGACGACAGTTGCCTATCTCGATGACATCACAAGCTCGCGTTCGGCGTCGTACGACTTTGCCCGCAGCGGTTTTGTCGCCGAGCGTCAGTTGCCGCTGTCCGAGCATAGCATCGTATATGTGCTGGACCTGCTGCGCGGCCAGACCATCTCTTTTGAGCCCGCCTGGTCGCGGGGGACGACGACGCATCGCACCTATGACGTGGCGGTTGAGCTGTCTCCGCAAGGGGAGGACGAGGCGTCCGCTAAGCGCCCACCGCTCCTTGCCGCCAAAATCGCGCCGGCGGCTGGTGGTAGCTACGATCTGCGCCTGCCGGCCGATGCATACTGCTTTGCTTCGGGCGACGTAGCTTATCTGGTCGACACCCGCCGTGCGCGCCGCACCGATGTGGCGTTTGCCCAGCATGCGGCGCCGTTCCTATCGCGCTTGCTGCCCTGTCGCACGCCAGTCCATATCGCTGCCGACCAGGTGGGGGAGTTCTGTCGTATGGCTCTGCCCATTTTGCGCGACTATACCGACCTTACCGCGCCCGCTGCGCTCGATACCGTGGCGCCCGAGCCGAGCTTTGCTATGGCAATCGGCGTCGACGATGGGCTCGTGACCTGCAAAATTACGGTTACCTACGGCGACTGGTCGGCAGACCTCTTTAGTCTGGGCGCTCCGGGCAGCCCCTTCGAAGAGCAGCGCCCGGGCGTGCCGCCCCGCGACGAGGTGGCAGAGTTTCGCGTTATGGATACGGCGGCCCTGTATTTCGACTTTTACGAGGGCGGTCTGGCGTTTGAGGAACGCGATGACGAGAGCTTGTTCTGCCTGCTGACCGAGGGCCTGTCTGCCCTGTCCGAGTTGGGTGAGGTTATGCTCAGCGACCGTCTGCGCCAGATTTCGGTCCGTCCCGCGCCCAAGCTTTCGGTGCGTGCGACCGTCAAGAGCAACCTGCTCGATGTTGAATTGGGCGCGAGCGGTCTTTCGGCGGCCGACCTTGCCATCTATCTGGACTCGTACAAGCGCCACCAGACGTTTGCGCGCCTTACGTCCGGCGACATCATTCGCCTGGACGAGGGCGCCCGCGCCGCGTTTGGCCTTGCCGAGGACCTGGGTGTCGATGCTGTCGACCTGCTCGACGGCGTGTCGCTCCCCGCGTCGAGTACCCTGTTCGTCGATAGCATGCTTGCGCGCACGCCGGCGCTTGAGGCCGATCGCGACGCTGCGTTCCGCCGTACCGTCGAGCGTCTGGACACGCTCGGCAAGATAGACTTTACGGTGCCGGTCTCGCTCAAGGCCACACTGCGCGGCTATCAGGTCGACGGCTACCAGTGGCTCGGCTCGCTCGAACACCTGGGCCTTGGCGGCATCCTGGCCGACGACATGGGCCTGGGCAAAACGCTCCAGATGATCGCGCATATCCTGGCGCGCGTGGAGGCGGGGGACACCAAGCCCACGCTCGTGGTATGCCCGGCCTCACTCGTGTACAACTGGACTGCCGAGCTGGAGCGCTTTGCGCCCTCGCTCGATGTGTGCGCCATCGTGGGCGCCAAGGCGCAGCGTCGCGTACAGATTGCCGGCGTGGCCGAGCATAACGTGGTCGTGACGTCGTATGACCTTATGCGGCGCGATATCGACGAGTACGCCGAGCAGGACTTTGCCCGTGCGGTGCTCGATGAGGCCCAGTACATTAAAAACCCGCTCACCCAGGTGGCGCGCGCCGCAAAGCGCTTGCCTGCCGGCGTGCGCTTTGCCCTGACGGGCACGCCCATCGAAAACCGCCTATCCGAGCTCTGGAGCATCTTCGACTTTTTAATGCCGGGCCTGCTCGGCACGCGTGAATCGTTTGCAAAGCGCTTCGAAAGCCCGGTCGAGCATGCCGAGGGCGACAGTGCCGCTCGCCTGCAAGCGCTCGTGTCGCCGTTTGTGCTGCGCCGTGTCAAGGAAGACGTGGTGGCCGACCTGCCCGAGAAGATCGAGGATACGGTCATGGCGCAGCTCACCGGCGAGCAGCGCAAGCTCTACCTGGCCAACCAGGACCGTATCGCCCAACAGGTGCAGCACCGCGAGTCATCCGAGTTTAAGAAAGACAAGCTCAAGGTGCTCGCCGAGCTCACCAAGCTGCGCCAGATCTGCTGCGACCCGCGTCTACACTACGAGGATTACAAGGCGGGGAGCGCCAAACTCGATACGTGCATGGAGCTCGTGCACGGCGCCCACGACGGCGGACATCGCATCCTGTTGTTCAGCCAGTTTACGGGTATGCTCGATATCATCGGTAAGCGCTTGGCCAAGGAGGACATCGTCTTCCTTAAGCTCACGGGCGCTTCGTCTAAGGAGAGCCGCGCCAAGATGGTCGCGCAGTTCCAAGCGGGCGAGGTTCCGGTCTTTTTGATTTCGCTTAAGGCGGGCGGCGTGGGCCTTAACCTGACGGCTGCCGACGTGGTCATCCACTACGACCCGTGGTGGAACGTGGCGGCGCAGGACCAAGCGACTGACCGTGCACACCGTATTGGCCAGCAACATACCGTGACTGTGTACAAGCTCATCGCCAAGGACACGATCGAGGAGCGCATTATGCAGATGCAGGAGTCCAAGCGCGATCTGGTCAACAGCGTGCTCGGCGGCGACGGCATCTCGTCGGCACTGTTCACGCGCGAGGATGTCCTGGCGCTGCTCGGCGGCGACGGGCGCTAGCCGCGCGCGGGGTGGGACTGCTGGAGTGGGCAGGACGGTCGACGCATTTTGGCCCGACCGCTTGCCTGATCCGTTATGTGTTCATTTGCAATGCCGTGGATGGTTTGTCTGCCTTTGGGCATAAGAACCATCAAGAACATTGGCACATCAGCAAAGGAGAACATCATGGCGAAATTCTTTAAGGACCCCGACGGTAAGCTCATCGCTGCCCTTGGCGACGACGTTGCGACCCCTGCCGGTTGCACGGAACTGACCGCAAACACTGAGGACGCGGCGCACGAGAAGCACGTGCCTGTTGTCGAGACCGAGCGCGACGGTCACGTGATTCGTGCACGCGTTGGCTCGGTCGAGCACCCCAGCCTGCCCGAACACTACATTGAGTGGATTGCGCTTGAGGCCGAGGGCCGCTTAGAGGTTCATTACCTTGAGCCCGGCATGAAACCCGCGACGTTTTTCGCGGGCGGCTCCAAGACCGGTACCGTCTATGCCTACTGCAACCTGCACGGGCTGTGGTCCGCGACATTCTAGGAGCGCGCCCCCGCTCGGGGTATCATAGCTAGCATATGCACATGCAAGCGCCGGCTGCATTATGCGGCCGGCGCTTTTACTACGATTTCGATGGTTTACGACGGAAAGGGCTGGGGCATGAAGCTCGCGCTTGCACAGATCGATATGCGCCTGGGTGATATTGAGGGCATTTGCGGCCGCATCGAGGACCAGGCTCGTCTGGCCCACGAGCGCGGGGCGCGCGTGCTGTGCGTTCCGGCTCCGCTCTTTATGGGCGCCATGCCCGGTGGCCTGGTGGGCGCTGCCGACTTTGAGCACGACGTGCTTGCCGGTTTGACTGGTGTCGCCGAGCGTATCCAGGAGCTTGACATGATCTGCATCGTGCCCGCGGCGGTTTCGTTTGAGGGCCAGCCGCTGCTCGACTACATGATGCTCAAGGACGGTCATGTGGTGCCGGCGCGTTCGAGCATTGCCCTGCAGCGTGGCGAGAACAACGACACACGTTGGGCGCCGCCGGTGTTCGACGTGGACGGCGTGCGCATCGCCGTGATTTTTGACTTGGACCGCGAACTCGAGATGCTGCCGACCGGTGTTGACCTCATTGCGTATTTCCAATTCAACGCGTTTGACATGACCGACCGCGAGACTGCCGCCATTGCTGCCGTTCGCAGCGGCGCCTACCGCAAGATCGCATCCAAGCGCAGCGTGTGGTTTGCCTGCATGGCGCCGGTCGGTGCCTATGACGAGTCGGTGTATACCGGCGGTTCGTTTGTGCTCGACGACTGCGGTCGCGTGGTGGCCCAGGCGCCGTGCTTTGAGGAGAGCCTGCTGGTTCAGGAGATTCAGCGCGGCGTGATGCTCGATGCCCTGGAGGATCACGAACTGCCCGAGTTCCGTTCCGAGGAGTGGCTGTGGCAGGCGCTGGTGCTCGCCGTGCGCGACAACGCCCGAGCCCACGGTGCGTCGCGTGCTGTGGTGGCACTCGAGGGTGACTTGCCGTCGTCCCTGCTGGCGGCGCTGGCCGTCGACGCTCTGGGCCCGCGCAATGTGATTGGCCTGGTGCTGGGGCGCAACCGTATCTTTACGCCGGCGCAGGAAGAAGCCGAGGCTGCCCGCTGTGCCGCCGTCCGCGCCATCGCCGAGCGTCTGCACATTCGCACCGTCGAGCGCGATGCACCGGATGCGGCGCGCGTGCTCGATCGCGACGTGTCGGCGGGCGATGCCGAGCGCCTGCGCTCGCGCACGCTGGGCCTGATGCTGGAGGATACGGCGCTCGAGCTGGGTGCGATGGCGCTGAGCCCGCTGTCCAAAACCGAGTACGCGCTGGCGGCGCCGGCGCTTTGCGGCGGCTACCAGGGCGACTTTGCGCCCTTTGGCGATGTGTACCTGTCGACGCTTGAGTTTGTGGCGCGTGTGCGCAACCGCACGTCTGTCGTGGTGCCCCAAGAGCTCGTGACGCTCAACGCAGTGGAAGATTGTATGGAGCGCGTGCTGGCGCAGGCGCTCTCGACGCTCGACGGTCCGGTCGATATGCTCGACCGTGCGGCACAGCTGCTCGGCGGGCTTGAGCCGGGTGAGGTCGATGGCGCGCTCGAGGCGCACGTGGACCGCAATCGATCTTTCGACGACATCCCGATGGCCGCTGGCAAGCCTGAGGCCTGCTCGCTGCTGCTGATGCTCGTTCGACAGGGTGAGGCTGCCCGCCGCATGTTGCCGATGGCGCCGATCGTCTCGGCCCGTTCGTTTGCCGAGCGTGCCTGGCCGTATATGCTCGCGTGGTCCGACCTGGGGCTTAACGGCAAGGAGCGTATGACGGTCGATTCGCTGGCGCGCGCCGAGGTGCGCCGTTTTGCTGACGAGGATACGAGCGAGCGCGTGCGAAACGAGATGATGGGCGTGCTGGGTGAGCTACTGGGTATTTCGCCCGAGCAAATGGAGGAGCTGCGCTCTGAGGACGGTCAGCGTCGTTTACACGAGGGAATGAAAAAGTTCGAGGGCGAGGTTCAGGACGCCATCGATAAGATGATGGGCGGCCAGGGTGGCCCGCAGGGTGGGCCCCAGGGTGGCCCGATGCCGCATCCGCCGGTTGATCCCCGACAATTTCCGTTCTTCTCTCAGAACTAGGTCGCTGCGCGCCCGCCAGAGCGGCAATCTGCCTTTCAATCGTCGGACATGACCGCCAGGTCAATGCCCTCCTCTTTCAAGGCACCTTGCTCGCTCTGGCGGGCGCTCGCTTGCGTATACTCAACCTACAATTCGATCTCGGCTGACTTATAGGGCTAGCGTTGTGTTATTCTAGAACAGACGTTCGTGAATGATGCGCGGGGCCTTGTCTTGCGCTGTGCTTGTGGCGAGGGGAGGTCGGCTTGGTTATCTTGGGCATTGACCCCGGTTTGGCTCATACGGGTTGGGGGATTATCGAGGAGCGGCGTGGCGAGGTTCGCTGCCGTGCCTATGGCTGCATCGAGACCAGTGCCGGAAGTCCGCTCGCGGTGCGCCTGTCGCATATCGCCCATGACCTTAAGGATGTCGTTGAGCGTTATCGACCCGACACGGCTGCTGTCGAGAGCATCTACTTTGGCGCCAACGTTCGTTCGGCCATCCCCACGGCGCATGCCCGCGGTGCTGCACTCGTCGCACTTTCGGAATGCGCACTCGAGATTGGCGAGTACACGCCCATGCAGATCAAACAGGCTGTGGTGGGCACTGGCGCCGCGGACAAGCGGCAGGTCGCCTACATGGTACGCACACTCACGCAGCTCGATCACGACCCGCATCCCGACCATGCCGCCGATGCCCTGGCCTGCGCCATCTGCCACGTAAACCTCAGCCGCACCCGCGCCCTCACCGGTGGCGAGTTCTATCAACAGAGAGGAACCGGATACTGATGATTTCCCAGCTCCACGGAACGCTTGTCGAGGCCACGATGAGCTCTGCTGTCGTCGATGTGTCGGGCGTTGGCTTTGAGCTCGGCATCTCGGGCAGCACTGCGGCCACGTTGCCGACGCCCGGTGGCGAGGTCTGCCTCTACACGCGTATGCAGGTGCGCGAGGACGCCATGACACTTTTCGGTTTTTCCTCAAAGGATGAGCGCATGATGTTCGACCGGCTCGTGTCCGTTTCGGGCGTTGGCCCGCGCCTGGCGCTTGCCGTGCTTTCCACCTATACCGTGGGACAGCTGTATTCGCTGGTGATGGCCGAGGACGACAAGGGCATGGCCAAGGTACCCGGTGTGGGCAAAAAGACAGCTCAGCGCCTGATCCTGGAACTCAAGAGCACCTTTGCCAAGGATAAGGGCTTTGTGCCGGTCGACGTGATTCCCGGACAGGTTGCGATGCCCGTGCCCGCTGCCGCTCCCTCGGTGATCGATGATGCCCGTGCGGCGCTCCTTTCCATGGGCTTTAGCCCGCAGGAGACCGATGTTGCCCTGAGCGGGTATGATGGGCAGAATATGCGTGTCGAGGATCTGCTCGGCGCGGCGCTTAAGCGACTCGGAATGGATGCGTGATGTGGGAAGCCGATGACTCTCAGGACTTGTGGGCGACGCCCGGTAACTCGCCGGCGGCATCCATGGCGCACGGCGAGCGCATGGTGGGCTCGGAGCTGACGGCCGAGGATCTCGATGTCGACCGCACTTTGCGCCCTCAGCGCCTGGACGATTACTGCGGCCAGGAGCACATCAAGCAGAGCCTGCGCGTGTTGATCGAAGCGGCGCAGAGCCGTGGCGAGACGCTCGACCACGTGATCTTCTCGGGTCCTCCGGGCCTGGGCAAGACCACGCTGGCCACCGTTATCGCCAACGAGCTGGGCGCTCAGATCAAGACGACGAGTGGCCCTGCCATCGCGCGCACCGGCGACCTGGCGGCCATCCTTACCAACTTGCAGCCGGGTGATGTGCTGTTTATCGACGAGATCCACCGCCTTAACCGTTCGGTCGAGGAGGTCCTGTACCCCGCGATGGAGGACTTTGCCCTCGATATCGTGATTGGCAAGGGTCCGGCGGCGCGCTCGATTCGCCTGGATATTCCCAAGTTTACGCTGGTAGCGGCAACGACCCGCTCAGGCATGTTGACCGGCCCGTTGCGCGACCGCTTTGGCATTTCATATCGCCTGGATTACTACACGGTCGAGGAACTCGCGCAGATTGTGACGCGCTCGGCGACTATTCTGGGCGTGACGATCGATCATCCCAGTGCACTCGAGATCGGCTCGCGTTCGCGCGGCACGCCGCGTCTTGCCAACCGCCTGCTCAAACGCGTGCGCGATTACGCACAGGTGCGCGGCAACGGCCCCATCGAGCTCGATATCTGTCGCCAGGCGCTCGAGTTCTTCGAGATCGATGAGCTCGGTCTGGACTGGATGGATATTCGCATTTTGGAGACGCTCGCTAAGACGTTCTCCGGTCGCGCCGTGGGACTTACGACCCTTGCCAGCGCGGTGGGCGAGGACCCGGGCACGCTCGAGGATGTCTATGAGCCCTATTTGCTGCAGTGCGGATTGATGATTCGTACGCCGCAGGGTCGTCAGGCAACACTTCGCACCTTTGAGCACCTGGGGATTGAACCTACCGTTTAGGGCGCTTTGTTTTGGCTAGTCTGTAGGCTATCACTGAGCATTGGATAAACATATCGCCATTCATCGGTTACGGGTGTTTTACTATTGCGCGCCCGTGCTATGCTGAATTGGTCTTTTTCTCATTCGGTAACGAAAGGACCGCCCATGCCTACTGACATCGAAATCGCACGTTCCGTCACGCCGCTGCCCATTACCGAGGTGGCTAAGAACGCCGGCGTCGACGTAAAGCACCTGATTCCGTACGGCTTCGACAAGGCTAAGGTTGACTACTCACTGCTCAACGAGCCGACCGATCACCAGGCCAAGCTCGTCCTCGTGACCGCTATCAACCCAACGCCTGCGGGCGAGGGCAAGACCACCACGACCATCGGTCTGGCCGATGGCCTGCGTCGTCGCGGCGTCAAGAGTGCCGTGGCCCTGCGCGAGCCTTCGCTCGGCCCCGTCTTTGGCGTTAAGGGCGGTGCCGCCGGCGGCGGCTGGGCTCAGGTCATCCCCATGGAGGATATCAACCTGCACTTTACCGGTGACTTCCATGCCATCGGTGCTGCCAACAACCTGCTGGCCGCCATGCTCGACAACCACATCCAGCAGGGTAATCAGCTCGGTATTGACGTTAAGCGCATCACTTGGAAGCGCGTCGTCGATATGAACGACCGTCAGCTGCGCCACGTCATCGACGGCATTGGCGGTAAGGCCCAGGGCGTGCCGCGCGAGGACGGCTTCGATATCACCGTCGCCTCCGAGGTCATGGCAATTCTGTGCCTGTCTACGAGCATCAGCGACCTCAAGGAACGCTTGGGCGAGATTGTCGTCGGCTATAGCTTTGCCGGCGAGCCCGTCCGTGCCCGCGACCTTAAGGCCCAGGGTGCCATGGCCGCACTGCTCAAGGATGCGCTCAAGCCCAATCTGGTGCAGACGCTCGAGGGTACGCCCGCGTTTGTCCACGGCGGTCCCTTCGCCAATATCGCCCACGGCTGCAACTCCATCATGGCCACGCGTATGGCTATGCGTTTTGGCGATGTCGCCATTACCGAGGCGGGCTTTGGTGCCGACCTGGGTGCCGAGAAGTTCCTCGACATCAAGTGCCGCATGACGGGCGTTCGTCCCAGCGCTGTTGTGGTCGTCGCCACTGCCCGCGCGCTTAAGTACAACGGCGGTGTTGCCAAGGGCGACCTCAACGAAGAGAACCTCGAGGCCCTCAAGGCCGGCATGCCCAACCTGCTGCGCCACGTCGACAACATTCAGAATGTCTACGGTCTGCCCTGCGTGGTCGCCATCAACCGCTTCCCGACCGATACCGAGGCAGAGCTTGCCCTCATCGAGTCCGAGTGCCAGAAGCTGGGCGTCAATGTGAAGCTGTCCGAGGTCTGGGCCAAGGGTGGCGAGGGCGCACTCGAGCTTGCCGATGAGGTCATGCGTCTGATTGAGCAGCCGAGCGAGCTCAAGTTTGCCTATGAGGACGGCGCTGATGTCGCTGATGCCCTCGAGGCCGTTGCCACCAAGGTCTACCGCGCCGACGGCGTTGACTTTACGCCGGCCGCCAAGCGCCAGCTCGCCGAGCTGCGCGAGAATGGCTTTGGCAACCTGCCGGTGTGCGTCGCCAAGACGCAGTACAGCTTTAGCGACAACGCCAAGGCCCTGGGCGCTCCCGAGAACTTCCGCATCACGGTGCGTGAGCTCAAGGTTTCCGCCGGCGCCCACTTTGTGGTCGCACTGACTGGCAGTGTTCTGACCATGCCGGGCCTGCCCAAGGTCCCTGCGGCCGAGAACATCGACGTCGACAACGACGGCAACATCACCGGCCTGTTCTAAGTCTGCTGTCCATCGCTGCTAGCCCGCCCCGCCGTGCCCACAAGGCCCGGCGGGGCTTTTTGATCCTTAGACCCGCGCATGTCTTGTAGATACCGACGGACTCTGCCCATCATAGGCTTTTGCGCTGGTAGAATGCATGGATAACTTGATGCTTACAGGCGACGGAAAGGAATCGTTGCATGGATCAGGACAAGACAACCGTGATGGGCGGCTACGGTTCCGCGCAGGCTGGCGATAGCGCCGATGCGACCCGCGTTGTTCCCAACCCCGGTTATGTCGACCCCGCCGCGACGCAGCCTTCTGCCGAGCTCACCCGAGTTATGGGCTATGGCGACGCGGCGCAGGACCCTTACGCTGCATCTTTGCAAAGCCCCTATGGCAACGCGGCGGCAGACCCGTTTGATTACGCGCCGCAGGATTCTTATGCTGCCTCGACGCCGAATCCCTATGATGACCTGCCGCAAAATCCCATTCCGCAGCCTCAGCAGACGACGTATATGCCTCGCACGGCGCAGCCTCGCTACGAGTCGCGCGAGCCGTATCGCGAGTACCCCAAGTCGATTCCGCAATATGGCGAGGACGAGGAGAGGAAGCCGTCGCGTTCGTCGAGCGTGATCAAGAAGATCCTCATCGTACTGGCGATCTTCTTTGCGCTGTCGATTGTGTTTGCCATCGTGTCGGGCATGCTCAACAAGCGGGGGAGTTCAACGGCCGATGCCACTGCCGAGCAAACCGAGTCCGCCTCGTCTAGCACCGTCGATCTGAGCGATATCCCGGGGCAGTACTGGTCCAACGCCAAGAAGATCCTCAAGTCGCGCGGCGCCGATCTTTCGAATGCCGTGGTCCTGACTGATGATGGCTCAACGCCCGTCGTCGATGCCAACTGGGTCGTTACTTCTGCCTACTATAACGACAACGGCAACCTCGAAATTCAACTCACGCACAAGAACAGTTCGGGCAACTCGTCCGACGGCCAAAGCGGTACCGACAGCTCGAGCTCCAATACGCTGGAGGACTTGAGCAACAAGGCGCAGGAGTTGGGAGACAAGGCGCAGGAGCTGGGCGACACCGCTCAGAACCTGGGCGATACCGCGCAGAACTTGGGCGGCATGGCGACGGATGCCTGGAACGCCCTGCAAAACGGCATCTCGGGCGCGCAGGGAAACTAGCGGACGAGCGGAGCGGGGCTACAGCTGCTCGGCCGGACGCTCGGGCGAGCTGAAGCCCGAATCAAACGTGACGACGCATGAGACATCGGGCCGGCGCTCGTGCACGATGCGCGTGACGAGCTCCAGCAGCTCCTCGTCGGATATGTCAAAGCCGTCGGGACGCACCAGGTCAAACGAAACGAACCCGTCGTGCTCGTGCAGATCGTGGATGGAGAGCGCGGGATCGATCTGCATGACGCCGCGCTTGACCCAGCCGCGCAAGTCATCGCCGGTTGTCGCGATGGGGTCGCAGTGCAGCGTGATACCAATGCCCATCTGGCGCTTGATGTCGTGCTCGATGGTGTCCAGAATCTCGTGGTGCTCAAACGCGTCGCCCTCGCCGGGCATCTCCACGTGGGCGCTGGCAAACTGACGACCGGGGCCGTAGTCGTGCACCATGAGGTCGTGTGTGCCCAAGACCTGCGGATAGGACATGATCTTGTCGCGGATTGCCTGGACGAGCTTGGGGTCGGGCGCTTGCCCCAGCAACGGGCTGATGGCGTCGCGCACCAGGCCCAGACCGCTGATGCAGATGAAGACGCCCACACCCAGGCCTGCCCAGCCATCGAGATCAAAGCCGGTCGTCTGCGAAATAAGCGCCGCCACCAAGACCGAGCCCGAGGTGATGACGTCGTTTTTGGAGTCCTGCGCCGTGGCGATGAGCGTCTCGGAATCGATGCGGTTGCCCAGCGTGCGGTTGAACGCTGCCATCCAGAGCTTAACGAGCATGGACGTAGCCAGTGCCGCAAGGGAAATAAACGTGTAAGCGGTGGGCGAGGGCTTGATGATCTTAGTGACCGACTCGAGAATCAGGTTGATGCCGACGGCGCAAACCAGGACGGCGACGAACAGGCCGGCTAGGTACTCGTAGCGGCCGTGACCATAGGGGTGGCCTTCGTCTGCCGGGCGGCTGGCAAGGCGGAAACCGAGCAGGCTCACAATGTTGCTCGAGGCATCGGAGAGGTTGTTGAAAGCGTCGGCGATGAGGGAGACGGAGCCGGCGAGCAGACCCGCGATGCCCTTGGCCAGGCACAGGGTGATGTTGAGGCCAATGCAGACGAGGCTTGCGGAAAAGCCCGCGTTGGTGCGGCAAGATGCATCGACCGGCTCGCTCTCGCTGCCGGGAACAAGCGTATGTACCAGCCGATTTACAAATAGCATAGCGGTCGTCCTCACAATCATGTTTAAGGGAATAGTGTAGCTCGCACGGGGGCGCCGTGCGCCGATGCTCAGAAAATGCAGCAATAGTCTGCCGGTGCTAACGAGCGAGCCTTCTCGTCTGCCTGGGTGGTCCATTTTGGGCCACATGGGTATGGGCATGTGCCTGCTTGCTCGACATACTTAATGTCGACAGCCCCTGTGCAAAGGAGGACGTTTCCATGGACGAGATGTTTGCCATTAAATGTCAAAACTGCGGCGGCCCTATGTACTCGCACCAGGCTAAGCGCAGCTTTGAGTGCGCCTATTGCGGCACGGTGGTTCCGTGGCAGGCGGACGCCGGAGAGCCCAAGAGCGCTTTGGGTATTCGCCATACGCCGTTGACGGTGGTGGATGGACTGCTCAAACTCACGCATGTGTCGCAACTCGAGCGCCCGCAGGACCCGGACTGGTATTTCTTCAATGCGCACTGGCGCAATCAGTCGGTCCTGGAACATCTGCTGTGGGAGGATCGCGGCACGGCGCAGGAGTTCCAAGAGGCCACGCATGTGAGCATTCCTTGCCCCTTCTGCGGAGCGTCCTTTGAGGGCGAGTCAACGCAGCGTGTGTTTGAGTGCCCGTCCTGCGGCAATAAGATCGGCATTGCGGACCTGCTCAAGCCGGGGACGTTTAGCAAGCGCCTGACCATGGGCGTTGGTGCGGAGTATGTGCCCGAGCAGGGTATTCCCTGCGAAATCTCGCCGCAGCAGGCACGTGCCAACGCGCTGCAGCTGGTGCGCCAGTATCCGGATGCCTTTGCCGGGCACGACGTGGAAGACGCGATCCAAAACGACATGATGCTCTTCTATTTCCCCATGGCGCTGGCGGACTTGCGCATGATGGCGAGCTTCCCGGGCAAGGGCCTGAGCAAGGAGGCCTTGGTGTACTACGAGGTGCTCGACTGGGCATACCCCAGGGCAAACTACCTGGACGTTCGCCTCATGGGCATTTTGGAGCCGTGGGACTTTGCCAAGGTCGGTCCGTTCGATCCCGCCATGCAGGAAGGTGACTTTCGCGTCGTCTCAGTCGATGCGTCTACCAAGGACCAGGTGGTCATTGATAAGTTGGCGCTCGACGTTGCGGGCAACGACGCCGAGGCTGTACTGGGGCTCAATAAAAAGAGCATTCGCATGTGGGCGCGCAAGGCCCGCAAACATAAGGACGGCCTGGTGATGGTGCCGGTCTACTTTGTCGATCGTCCGGCGACAGACGGCCGCGATGGCGAGCAGGTGCGCATTGCCGTAAACGGCCAGACGGGCCGCGCGGCCGCGGTGGTGTTTAGCGACAAGCGCGAAACGCATATCGTGGCGCCGCTCAGCCCGAGCCTGCATCTGTCCGGTGAGAGCACCGTGCACGCCACGCCCGTCGAGGTCAAATACGTTAAATCGCCCTTCCTGTACCAGATCGTGCGCCGTGGAGGCGGCGAGCAACCGCGCCAGGTTGCAGCCGCCGTCGAGGGTTCCTACCGAGAGGAGAAGCCCAAACGCCGCGGTCTGCTGGGTGCGCTATTTGGGAAGTAGGGGAGTAGCACCGGTTGTTGCCGTAAGGTGATGGCCGGGGGTGCGGGGCAGCTCTCAGGAGTGCGGGCTGCCGTCTGATTGTTTGAGGGTGCCAGATGTAAATAAACAGTGGAGCGGCTGCAAAAGAGCCGCCCCACCGGGTAAAATCAGGTTGTGCCGCGGAACCCGCTCCTCAGTCGGTCAACTTTGGAAGCGCGGGCAACGCAGGTACAAGTGTCTTAAGGGCCGGCTGCAACCGGCCCTTTAATATGAGAAAGCCATTGTCAATAGGCATGTTCGTTCGAGCCCGGTTTGAAACCGGGCTTTTTCGTTTCCCGTCGGGAGGGCCCGCGCACGCTGCATGGCTTAGTCGACGCTTGCCTGGCAAGCTAATATCCGCGGGCTCCTGCGGGTGCGCTTC
>NZ_JBBNLO010000008.1:0-83231 GCF_040092405.1 Collinsella sp. CLA-ER-H2 | reverse complement strand
CCGGCCCGTCACGGGTCAACCTGCAGTGCGGCCCGAACCCCGTGAGGGCCGGCGCCTTTAGACGCGTGCCGGAAATCCAAGGGTTATACCCTAAGAGCAAACCACCCCTTTTAGGGGTGGTTTTGATTTTCTTGAGCAATTCAGTCAAAATGCTTCGGCCGTGGCTGATGGATGACTTTTGAGTTTGAAGGATCGCTTGTGCCGGACTTGATATCAGCTCGACCGCAACATGTTGGTCAAGCATTATCTTTTGGATTCTTTTGGCGTGAGCGGCTTGGTTTTGGTAGGATTTGTCCGCGTCTTGCTTAAGGGGGTTTTATAACTGCCTTGCAGGTAGTCGAGTTGGTAACGTTTTAGCGGCTTGCCAAGAACCCCTCGTTTTTAATGCGTCTGCAAATAGACTAATTGCTTTGACCTGCTGAAACACTATATGTTGTGTTTGACCTAAAAAAAGAATACAGGATATAGATGCCTCTTTGTCGTATGATAGATGGCGGACAGAGAACGAGAACCTTATTCGCCCCATTTGGACACGTCTTTGAGCCGCTTGATCGGCCGCGAGGATTGTCCGCATGAGGACTTATGGTTTATCGAGAACACAGATTGCGCGACGGCGCCGCAAGACAGGGGCAAGCCCTGCCGGGTATCGTTTGGCTCTGAAGCGCGATGAGGCTACGATGCGAAAGAGGCAAGAGGATGAAGATCATCAAACGCAGCGGCACCGAGGTTGTCTTTGACATCGATAAGATCGTCAATGCCATCCGCGCCGCAAACTTGGAGGTCGAGGAGAGCTCTCGTCTTACCGACCGCCAGGTGGTTTACGCGGCACAAAACGTCGCCGAGGCATGCGAGAACGCGGGCCACACCGTGTCGGTCGAGGAGATTCAGGATCTGGTCGAGGACGAGATTATGCGTCTCGACTGCTACGAGGTCGCTCGCCATTACATCATCTATCGCTATGTTCAGAGCCTGAAGCGCCAGAAGAACACGACCGACGACAAGATTCTGTCGCTGATTGAGTGCAACAACGAAGAGGTCAAGCAGGAGAACTCCAACAAGAACCCGACCGTCAATTCCGTTCAGCGTGACTACATGGCCGGCGAGATCTCCAAGGACCTGACTCAGCGTGTGTTGCTGCCCCAGGAGATTGTGGATGCCCACAATGAGGGTCTGATTCACTTCCATGATTCGGACTACTTTGCCCAGCACATGCATAACTGCGACCTGGTGAACCTGGAGGATATGCTCCAGAACGGTACTGTTATCTCGGGTACGCTGATTGAGAAGCCGCACAGCTTCTCGACCGCCTGCAACATCGCGACGCAGATCATCGCCCAGGTTGCTTCCTCCCAGTACGGTGGCCAGTCGATTTCGCTGACCCATCTTGCCCCGTTCGTCGAGGTGAGCCGTCAAAAGATTCGCGGCGAGGTCGCCCGCGAGCTCGAGGAGCTCGGCGTTTCCGCATCTCCCGAAAAGGTCCGCGAGGTTGTTGAGGACCGCCTGCGTGACGAGATCCGTCGCGGCGTCCAGACGATCCAGTATCAGGTCGTGACCCTTATGACCACCAACGGCCAGGCGCCGTTCGTGACGGTCTTTATGTATCTTAACGAGGCCCGTACGCCTCAGGAGAAGCACGACCTTGCCATGATCGTGGAGGAGACGCTCCGCCAGCGCTACGAGGGCGTTAAGAACGAGGCCGGCGTTTGGATTACCCCGGCATTCCCCAAGCTTATCTATGTACTCGAGGACGATAACGTTCACGAGGATTCCCCGTACTTCTACCTGACCCAGCTGGCTGCCAAGTGCACCGCCAAGCGCATGGTGCCCGATTACATCTCCGAGAAGAAGATGCGCGAGCTCAAGCTGTCGAAGGGCGAGACCGCGGGCAACGGCGACTGCTATACCTGCATGGGCTGCCGCAGCTTCCTGACGCCCGACCGCTCCGGTAACGGATTTAACAACGTGGCCAACGCGCTGAACTATGACCCAAACAAGCCCAAGTACTACGGTCGCTTTAACCAGGGCGTTGTGACCATCAACCTGCCCGATGTCGCCCTGAGCTCGCATCAGGACATGGACAAGTTCTGGAAGATCTTCGACGAGCGCCTTGAGCTGTGCCACCGCGCCCTGCTGTGCCGCCATGAGCGTCTGATGGGCACGCTTTCTGACGCCGCACCGATTCTTTGGCAGTACGGTGCTCTCGCCCGTCTGAAGAAGGGCGAGACGATCGACAAGCTGCTCGTGGGCGGTTACTCCACCATTAGTCTGGGTTATGCCGGCCTGTATGAGTGCGTTAAGTACATGACGGGCCACAGCCACACCGAGAAGGAGGGCACGCCCTTTGCCATGGCCGTCATGCAGCGCATGAACGACAAGTGCGCCGAGTGGAAGGCCGAAAGCGATATCGACTTCTCGCTGTACGGTACCCCGCTTGAGTCGACGACCTACAAGTTCGCCAAGTGCCTGCAACGTCGTTTTGGCATCATCCCGGGCGTGACGGACAAGGGCTACATCACCAACAGCTACCACGTCCACGTGTCCGAGGAGATCGACGCATTCGACAAGCTCAAGTTCGAGGGTATGTTCCAGCAGCTTTCGCCGGGCGGTGCCATCTCCTACGTCGAGGTTCCCAACATGCAGGACAACCTCAAGGCTGTCATTCGCGTGATGCAGTACATCTACGACAACATCATGTACGCCGAGCTCAACACCAAGAGCGACTACTGCCAGGTGTGCGGCTACGACGGTGAGATCAAGATTGTCGAGGATGACGGCAAGCTGGTGTGGGAGTGCCCCAACTGCGGCAATCGTGACCAGGAGAAGATGAACGTCGCTCGTCGTACGTGCGGCTACATCGGTACCCAGTTCTGGAACCAGGGCCGAACCGAGGAGATCCGCGACCGCGTGCTGCATCTCTAATAACCATCCCAGGCCGCCCCGTAGCGAGGCCCCGGACCTTTACTCGCTATTTCGGACAGTCCTGGCTCACGACGGAGGCGCCACTGGCGCCTCCTGTTCGTGCGGAACTCATATCGAGCAAAGGTCCGGGGCCTCGCTACGGGGCGGCCAAGTTGACGTAGCTGAGATGCGGCATGCGGTCTGCTCACTCCTCGAAGTTCTTAGCGGAGATAATTCGAGCTGCAGCTGCGATTTACTTGCGATGGCGGTTGAGCCGCAACCCAGTTTTTATTAGATCTCGAACCCTATGCTCGATGTTCGCTTCGTTCATTGAGCTACCCTTTGCATGAGGCCGGGACATATCGTCCCGCCCGCAGTTTCGCAGGCCGAAGACCGAGAATGTTTGAGGACGGGATGATATGTCCCGGCCTCCCGGGAGAGTTACTTATGAACTACGCGAACATCAAGTATTTCGACATTGCTGATGGGGAAGGCGTTCGTACTTCTCTGTTTGTGAGCGGGTGCCGTCGTGGGTGCAAGAATTGCTTTAACTCTGTCGCGTGGGACTTTGCTGCGGGTGAGCCGTTCGATCGTGCCGTCGAGGACAAGATTATCGAGAGTCTCGATCATCCCTTTATCGATGGCCTGACGATTCTGGGCGGCGAGCCTATGGAGCCCGAGAATCAGGTGGGGCTTGTTGACTTTATCGAACGCGTGCGTGCGGCCTATCCCGCGGGGTCGGGCAAGACCATTTGGTGCTTTACCGGCGACGTGCTCGAGGAGCTTATGTCGGGTGGCCGTCATCATACCGAGGTGACGAACCGTATCCTTGCCTGTCTTGATATGTTGGTAGACGGTCCGTTTGTTCAGGACCTGTACGATATTTCGCTTCGTTTTAGGGGTTCGAGCAATCAACGTGTGATCGATATGAACGCCACGCGCGCCCGTGCCGAGCGCGAGAACGTTGCGCTTTGCGATGCTGTTGAGCTCTGGCGTGATGAGCCGGTCTATTCGACCCATACTATGTAGCTTGTGGTCGATGCCGGAGGGCGTGGTACTATAGCGCGAACGTTTAATCGGAAAAGTGAGGCCCAGATGGTCGATCAGGAAAAAGTCGAGGCCGCCATTAAGCTTTTGCTTGAAGGCATAGGCGAGGACCCAACTCGTGAGGGCCTGCTGGAGACCCCGGCGCGCGTTGCCCGTATGTATGGTGAGATCGCCGGCGGTATGGACCAGAGTGCCGAGGAGCACCTGTCCAAAACCTTTGCCGTCGCTTCGAACGATTTGGTTATCGAGCGCGACATTACGTTTTACTCGCTGTGCGAGCACCATCTGCTGCCGTTTTATGGCAAGGCCGCCATTGGCTATATCCCTAACGGTCGGGTGGCTGGGCTTTCCAAGCTCGCCCGCACGGTTGAGGTTTATGCCCGCCGTCTGCAGCTGCAGGAGCAGCTGTGTGCGCAGGTTGCCGACGCTCTCATGGATTATCTCGCTCCCCAGGGAGCGATTGTGCTCATGGAAGCCGAGCATATGTGCATGACCATGCGCGGCGTGCAAAAGCCTGGCACCAAGACCGTGACGCTCGCTCGTCGCGGCGTCTTTGAGGCCGATCCGGCGCTCGAGGAGCGATTCTTTAGGATGCTGGGCCGTTAGCATGAGGGTCGTCAACGACTTTACATCGAAGACCGATGAGGGGACGCCGCGTCGCGGTTTTATGGCTTCGGGCCTGGCTCCCTTTGGCGTCATGCCTCGCATTGACTATATCGTTGACAACGGGCTATTCCGGCGCCATCTGGGCAATATTGCGCGCTTGGAATCGGGGCGCATCTTTTGCCGCCACGGTATTGACCATCTGCTGGATGTCGCCCGCATTATGTGGATCAAGAATCTTGAGGAAGAGCTCGAGTTTGACCGTGAAGTCATCTATGCCACGGCGCTTCTTCACGATATCGGCAAAGATGAACAGTATGAATCGGGTATATCCCATGATGTTGCAAGCGAACGCGTCGCCGATGCGATTCTCGGCGGCATGCCCGATGATGTGGCGTTTGAGCCGGCCGATGCCGCAGCCATTAAGACGGCCATTCTGGGCCATCGAAAGCTGCGCGTGAACAGCCAACCGCTTGAGCGTCTGCTCTATGCGGCCGATAAAGCGTCGCGCGCCTGCTTTGCATGCCCCGCGCGCAATGCTTGCAACTGGAGCGATGATAAAAAGAACCTGTCGATTCGCGTGTAGTTAGTTTGCGCGGTCGGGGTTCTAAACGAAGGAGACGATCGCGATGAGCAATAAGAAACTGCCCGAGAATGCAACCAAGACTGAAGGTGCCGAGCTCGCCCGCCGTGGAAGGGGCGAAATATCCACCGCAACGGCGGTACCCCACGTGAGCTATGACGATCTGCGCCATGCCGACCGCATCACCGTTGAAGGTCTTGAGGTTTTTGCTAACCACGGCGTATATCCCGAAGAGAACGCGCTGGGCCAGAAGTTCATCGTGTCCCTGGTGCTCTATGCCGACCTGCGTGCAGCGGGGGAGCACGATAACCTGGACGCCTCGATTGACTACGGCTCGGTATGCCACGATGTCGATGGCTATCTGCGCGAGCATACGTTTAAGCTCATCGAGGCTGCAGCCGAGGGTGTGGCCCAGATGCTGCTGCGTCGTTACCCCCTGCTGCTTGGCGTGCACGTTAAGCTCGATAAGCCTTGGGCGCCCGTCGGTCTTCCCCTGGCAAGCTGCGGTGTCGAGATCGAGCGCGTGCGCTAACCGACTCTAGAGCTCGTTGGCGGGCGGTTTTTTGAGCCGCTGCGACAGAGCCCTGTTGTTGGGGCAGTACGTGTCGAGCAGCGCGTGAAACCGCTGATTGTGGCTTGGCTCGAGCAAGTGGACGAGCTCGTGGGCGACAACCATGTCGAGGCATTCGACGGGGTAGGCGGCAAGTTCTCGTGCGATGCGAACGGCGCCGGATTTGGGAGTGCATGAGCCCCAACGCGTTTTCATGCTGCGTACGGAAACGCGGGAAACGGCGACACCCATTGCGATTTCGTATGCGTGCACCATATCGCGCAGCGCCGTGGCGACCTCGGTTGCATAGAGCTGGTCGATGTGGGCTTGGAGTTCATCGGACGTTAGGCCGTCGAGGATTGCGCGCCGCTGGGCCTGTGGGCCTTCGTCCGATTCATCGGTACCCATAAAACTTGCGAAGGTGGCCTGTTTGGGTCGCGGTGCGGGTGATGCAAAGTTGTGATCGAGCGCATCCTGTACGGTGATGGGCTTGCCCCAAAGCGCAATGATGGACGAGGGACTGAGCGGCTCTCGCGCCGTCGCCTGACGTTGCCCGCGCTGGGCAAGTCGGCTGATAATCCAGGCGCTGTTGCGCTTCACAAACGCTTCGATACGCTCGCGGCTGGCGCCGAGCGGTGCACTGGCGTGGACCTCGCCGCTCGACGTGACGCGTAGGTTGAAGTTCTTGACGCGCTTTTTGGTAACGATGACGGGGATGGGCGTCCCATCCGGTCGGGATGCGGAAATCGTAAACTGCTGCGTCAAAAGCGGTCCTTCAGATTGGGGACGGGCCGGCATGTCGACCGTTCGGCATGCCGGCCCGCTCAAGGGATGTGAAATTAATAACGCTCAAAGAAGGCAAGCGCGTTGTCGCTGCAGAGCTTCTGCATCACGGTCTTGCCAAAGTGCTTGGAGAGCATGTTCTGGAACTCGGGCATCTTGCTGGCATCGGAGAGGAAGGCGGGTACCGTGGCACCGTCCCAGTCGCCGCCGAGCGCGATGACGTCCTCGCCGCCCAGGTCGAGCCAGTGCTCGATATGTGCCGCTAGCTGGTCGAAGGTGACGTCTGCGGCGGTCTTGTCGGTTGCGTCGTTGGAAAGGAACTCGCTGCAGTAGTTGAGGCCGACGATACCGCCCATGTCGCGAATGGTGCGGAACTGGTCGTCGGTAAGGTTGCGTTTGACGCCGCAAACCGCACGGGAGTTGGAGTGGCTGGCGACGAAGGGACGTGTGGCGTGGGCGACAACCTCGTCAAAGCACTCATCGTTGAGGTGGGAGACGTCAAGCACCATGCCGGCGTGCTCCATCTGCGTAAGTGCCTCGATGCCGGCGGCGGTGAGGCCGGCGTGGGTATCGTGTCCGCTCGCGAGCGGTCCCTGCGCATTCCAGCTGAGCGATGACATGAGTACGCCCAAGCTCTTGAGCACCTCGATCAGCGCGGGGTCCTCGGCAAAGAACGTGGCGTTTTCGATGGTGTGGATGCAGGCGACCTTGCCGTCTTTGAGCGCGGGGCGAATGTCTGCCGCGCTGCGTACGTTGACCATGCGGTCGTGGTTGAGCATTGCCTGGCCGCTCATATGCGCCATGATCTGCGCCTGGAAGCGCGCGGCGTGGGCGGTGGGAATCTCATCGGGGACAAACGTGGCGAAGCACTGTGCCCACGGCGTGTTGCCGATCTTTGCGAGCGAGATGGCGCAGGCGTTGCCCTCGATGAGGTCGAAATCTTGCGGATGCGTTTCGTCGCCGGGGAAATAACCGTCGGTGCCGGCGGTAAAGCGCAGGTCGAGATCGAGCGTGGCCCAGCCGATGCGGTCGGCGGTGTCGCAATGTAGGTCAAATACGGGATATGCCATGGTTCCTCCGGATGCAGCGTTTCTTTGCAAACTGTCCTTGAATTGTATGACTAGGGTATAGTTAGCGCCATATGTTCACGGCGGCCCGCGTTGTGCGCCGCCCTTATCACGGAGGTTACCATGTCCAACCAGGGCAAGAAGGTCAAGACCCATTATCGCGGCACGCTCGACGACGGCACGCAGTTCGATAGCTCCTACGATCGCGGCGAGCCGCTGGAGTTCACCTGTGGTGCCGGTCAGATGATCAAGGGCTTCGACGCCGCCGTTGTCGACATGCAGGTGGGCGAGAAGAAGACCGTGCACATTCCTGCTGCCGATGCCTACGGCGAGCACAATCCCGAGATGGTTATTACCTTCCCGGCCGAACAGGTTCCCAACATCGAGCAGATCGAGAAGGGCATGAAGCTCTTCCTGTCCACGCCGAGCGGCATGCCCGTCCCCGCCGTGGTCATCGACGTAACGCCCGAGGCCGTGACGCTCGACGCCAACCACGAGCTGGCCGGTAAGGACCTCAACTTTGATATCGAGCTCGTCGAGGTCGAGGGTTAGAGTATGCTCGAGCGCTTGGTTTCGACGACATGCTTGGGAAATCTCAACGATCCGTCCTATGAACTCCTGCTTCGCCGGAAGCTGGGCGGCGTCTTTGAAGTTGACGAGCTGCTGCTCGATTGGGACCAGGCTGATGTATACGCGTTTGTGGGCGTGACGGAGCTGGGGCGCACGGTCGATGTTCGGCTGGATACTGCCGACAGCGGTCGTCTTGTCGACGGCGACGTGCTCGCCGTCGACCGTTCGGGCGTGGTGCCCGTGGCGGTTGTCGTGCGCCTGCGCAGCGCCGAGGTTTATTTGGTCGAAGTTGACCGCATGGACCCGATTGCGCTCGCGCATGCGTGCTGGGAGATCGGCAATATGCATGCGCCGCTTTTTCGAGGCGATTCGGACGAGCATACCGTGCGCATGTATACGCCGGTGCAGCCTGTTTTGGGCCGCATGCTCCGGGGCGTCGAGGGCGTTCGGCTCTCGACGGTTACCCGTGAACTCGATTCGGACCGGCGCTTTGCGTCGAGTGCGGCGGATGCCGTTGTGAGTATGGCTCCAGACTTTACGATCGTAAAAAAGGCGCGCGGCTAAGCGCGCGTATGCGCAAGACGGGCTTTGAGGGGCGACCGATCAAGGTCCGTCTTGCTGTTGATATGAGGCTTTGGGGGAAGCATATGGGTCTTGAGGGAATCAAACTGATTGCATGCGATTTGGACGGCACGTTGCTGCATCCGGGGGAGCGCGAGCTGCGTTCCGAGGCCTTTGAGCTTATCGATGAGCTGCATCGTCGTGGTATCGTGTTTATGCCGGCGAGTGGCCGTCAATATGCGAGCTTGCGCTACCTGTTTGCCCCGGTGGCCGATGAGCTCGCCTATGTATGCGAAAACGGAACCCTGGTGATGAGCGAGGGGCGTGCCGTCGTCAAGCGTTCCATGGAGCGTAGCCTTGCTATGGTTATCGCGAATACCGTGGTTGCGTATCCCCATACCGACATGACCCTTTCGTGTGAGGGGCACATCTACACCATGAGCGGCAACGATGCGTTCGTCGACCATTTGCGCTATGTGGTCCACTGCGATGTGGCGGTGGTCGACCGTCCCGAGGACATCGACGAGGATGTCATTAAGATTGGCTTCCAGACGCCCGAGGTGGATTATCCGGCGGCCCGGGAGTATTTCGAGCGCCTCTTTGGCGACCGTGTCGATGTGATGACGTCAGGAACCGCATGGACGGACCTTATCGGTTTCGGTTCGGGCAAGGGCTCCGCGCTTGTCGATTACGGTCGTGTCCTGGGGATTTCGCCCGATGAGATGATGGCATTTGGCGACAATGAGAACGATCGCGACATGCTCAACGTCGTGGGCCATCCCTATCTGATGGAGAGCTGCAACCCCACCATGCGCGGTATCAACGATCGCGTCCGTTACGTGCACACGGTCGAAGAAGAACTGCGCCGCCTGCTCGCCGAGTAGGTTTTCGGGACATGCCTAGAAATGTACTGTTTGCTGTAACGGATGGGAAAGTAGATTTGCAGGCATGCCCCAAAGGCTACCGGCAGTCGGGGCAGAGTCCCTCAAAGATGGTGTAGTGCGAGCTGACGCTCCATCCGATTTGTTCGGATGCCCTGGCGTCGAGCTGGGCATCGAAGGGGAGCGGCACGTCGATGACGCGGCTGCACGAGGTGCAGATGATATGTGCGTGCGGCTCGATGGTGCGATCGAAGCGGCTGCCGCCCGGCGTCTTAATAGAGAGAATCTCGCCGGCGTCGGCTAAGAGATTGAGGTTGCGGTAGACTGTGCCGCGGCTGATCTTGTCATCCTGTTCGCGTACGACATTGTAGATTTCGTCGGCGGTGGGATGGTTATAGCTTTGGCGCACGGCGTCAAGAACCAGCTTTCGCTGCTTGGTATTCCTTCTTTGCACCGCCATGCGCCTCGCCTCTTCTCTATCAACGGTTCGTAGATAAATGATACCGTATTTAGCACACAATACTAATAATGAGGACTGAAACCGTCTTCATTGGCAAGTGGGGCTCGGGCCTGGGCGTCTACAAGGCGAAAACGCGTTCCCATGCGCTCGTAGGAGGCATGAAGCGCCTCGAGATGAGATAGGATGTTTGCCGGAGCTCCCTGTATCTCCATCTCGACTGAGCCGTCTTCCATATTACGCACCCAGCCGGTGAGGGAGCGTGCCTGCGCGAGGTTGGTGTTGGTAAAGCGAAAGCCAACGCCTTGGACTTGCCCCGCCCAGCGCAGGAAATAGCGCAGGGGAGTGTCTTGAGTGGCCTCGTCGCTTGCGAGCACAGTAAGCCTGCGGCGCAGCTCGAGCTCGACGTTTGATGGTTTTTGAGGCTCTCGACTGCCGCCGGTGACGCTGGAGAAGAACGTATCGAAGAGGCCCATAGCTATGCCTGCTTGCCTGCGTCGGCCGGGAAGGTTATGCCGGCCTGCTGGCGCACGGCATCCATGATGCGCAGCGAGACGAGTGTGACATCGCGGTAGTGGCCAAGCTCATGGCGTCCCGCCGGGGTCTCCCAAATCTCTTCCTTAACGTTATCGATGCCGCCGATGGCGGTGATAAAGTCTGTGAGTTCGTATTCCATAGTGTTGCTCGATTTGGGCAGGTCGAGCACGCGGCCGTTGTCGCCCTGTTCGCGCGGTGCCTCGGTCGCCGAGCCGCGTACGACGTCGCCGCGATAGTCGATGCGGACGTTGCGGGGCGTGGACAGATGGTCGATCTGGATAGTGCCACGCTCGCCTTCGATTTGCGAGGGCAGCAGGTCATTCGTAATTTTGGAGTGCGCGAGCTCGACGGAGATCCGGCCACCGCCGTAGCTGGCGAGGATGGAACCGCAGCCGTCGATGGGGCCGTGCGTGAGCTGTCTCGTGGTGGGGTCGAGTAGAGTAGTCATGCTCGTAAGGCCGGAGGGCATGCCGAAAATCTCGACCATGGGCTCGACGGTGTAGACGCCAATGTCCATGAGGGAACCCGATGCCATATTGCAGTCGAAGATATTGGTGGCGCGTCCCGCGAGAATCTCGTTGTAGCGCGAGGAATATTTGCCAAAGCGCAATGAGGCGCGGCGGATGGGGGCGATCTCGCCCAGGGCGTCCTCGATGGCGTGGAAAGCGGGGTCGTGGAGGGGACGCATGGCCTCGAGGGTCACGACACCTGCTACCTCGGCAGCGCGGAAGACTTCCAGCGCCTGCACTTCGGTGGCGCAGAAGGGCTTCTCGACGATGACATGCTTGCCACCGGCGATGCAGGCAAGGGCCTGCTCGTAGTGAAGTGCGTTAGGGCTGCCGATATAGACGGCGTCGACGTCGACGGCTGCCGCAAGCTCATCGAGTGACGTAAAGTTTCGCTCGCCACCGCGCTCGGCGGTAAAGGCAGTACCGCGATTGGCGTCGCGTGAAAGCGTGCCCACAAACGCGGCTTGGTCGTTGGCGTTGACGACTTGGATAAAGTCGTCGGTGATCATGGATGTGCCGATGGTTGCGATGCGCAGCATGTGTCCCCCTCGTGCCGTTCGGTTTACAGGATGAGTGTAGCGCGAGGGGGGTAGGAAATGGCGTGCGAAAACGCCGTTACAGGTCGCTCTCGTTAAAGCCGGTGTCGATATCGAGGTTGCTGCCGTCGGCCGCCGTGGTTGCGAGCTCATCGCAGCGCTCGTTGAGCTCATGGCCGGCGTGGCCCTTAACCCAGATGAACTCCACTTTGTGCTTGCTCTTTGCGGTGAGCAGGCGCTCCCACAGGTCGCGGTTCTTGACAGGCTGCTTGTTGGCGGTCTTCCAGCCGCGTTTTTTCCATCCGTCAATCCAGTGCTTGTTGAAGGCGTTGACGACGTACTGCGAATCGGAATGGACTTCGACGTCGCAGGGGCGGTTGAGCGCCTCGAGTGCCACGATGACCGCCATGAGCTCCATGCGGTTGTTGGTGGTCTTGGCGTAGCCGCGCGAAAGCTCGGAGGTGAAGGTCTTGCCGGCGGGGTTGGTGTATTTGAGCACGGCGCCGTAGCCGCCACGTCCCGGATTTGATCGAGCCGAGCCGTCGGTGTAGATGATGACCTTCACATGGTTCCTTTCGTTGGGTACGTTTCGTGTGAGTGACCATTGTAGCGTCATGCCTGCCGGGGGCTAGCAATCTACGATTTCTACCCCGTCTTCCGACAGTTAGTTGGCATGGATGATGCGGTTGAGCTCGTCGAGGTATTGCTGCAAGAGGGGAGAGGGCTTGCGCTCGTCGTGCATGATATAGCCTACGCGCATCGTTGGGGCGTCTGCTAACGGGATCGATGCCATGCCCCGTTGCATTTCATTGGAGAGGACGCCGGTCGACAGGGTGTAACCGTTCGACGTGATAAGTAAGTTAGTAAGTGTTCCGCGGTCCGAGATTCGTATGTTGCGATCGCAAGGGATATAGCTAAAAGGTTCCTCGGCGTAATAGAAGGAGTTTGAGGTTCCCTGCTCAAAGCTGTAGCGCGTATAGGGCGTGAGGTCGGCAAGGGACAGCTGAGGGCGGCGTGCGAGCGGGTGGCGCTCGCTGACGAAGACGTGGACCGTCGCGTCGAATAGGGGATGGAAGCTTGTACGGGCATCGGCAAAGGCCTTCTGCAGAACGCGGGCGTTAAAGTCATCCAGATAGAGGATGCCGATGTCGCTGCGAAACGCGCGGACGTCATCGATGATCTGCGATGTGGTGGTCTCGCGCATGATGAACTCGAACTTGCTGTCGCGGCAGCGCTCGACCACGTTGACAAAGGCCTCGACCGAAAAGGCGTAGTGCTGGGCGGAGATGGCGAGGCGGGCTTGCGGGGTGCCGCCGTCCTCGTAGCGCGCCTCGAGCATATCGGCCTGCTCTACGACCTGGCGCGCATAGCCCAAAAGCTCGGTGCCGTCGTTGGTGAGCGTGACGCCGCGGCTGGAGCGCGTAAAGATCTCCAGGTGGAGCTCCTGTTCCAGGCTTTTGACGGCGTTTGAGATGTTGGACTGAGCGGTATAGAGGCGCTGAGCTGCGGCGTTAATTGAGCCGGACTCTGCCACGGCAATCAGAAAACGAAGCTGCTGAAGGGTCATCGACGCCATCCTTTCGATTGCTATCTATAAAACCGATAACAGGTTAGCGCTTTTAAGTGATTGACCGAGCGAAACAATGCTCGTACTATTCAAAACACACAAAGGCGGTAGGTAATTAAACCGACCACAGAACCGGGATGCGAAAGGAGGCCCGCATATGAATTGCTTACCAAGACGAATGCCGACGAATGCCGGGCTCCTGTTTGCGCCCGTCGGCGTGATCAGGAGACAGCGACTTACTTCTCTCTTTTTATTTACTTTTGTTCGATCAAGGAGATCATCATGAGCCAGTTCATCAACAACCCCGAGCACACCTTTGGTTTCGATACCCTGCAGCTTCACGTTGGCCAGGAGAGTGCCGATCCCGCATCCGACTCCCGCGCCGTGCCTATCTACCAGACCACGAGCTATGTGTTCCGCAACTCCCAGCACGCCGCCGACCGCTTTGGTCTTGCCGACACCGGTAACATCTACGGCCGTCTGACCAACTCCACCCAGGGCGTCTTCGAGGACCGTATCGCCGCACTCGAGGGTGGCGTGGCAGGTCTCGCCGTCGCCTCCGGTGCTGCTGCCATCACCTATACCCTGCAGGCTCTTGCCCAGGCCGGTGACCACGTGGTGGCTCAGAAGACCATCTACGGTGGCTCCTACAACCTGCTGGAGCATACGCTCTCCCAGTTTGGCGTCGAGACCACGTTTGTCGACGCTCATAACCTGGAAGAGGTCGAGGGGGCCATCAAGGACAACACCACGGTCATCTATCTCGAGACGCTCGGCAACCCCAACTCCGACATCCCCAACATCGACGCCATCTCCGAAATAGCCAAGAAGCACGGTCTGCCGGTTGTCGTCGACAACACCTTTGGCACCCCGTATCTGTTCCGTCCGCTGGAGCATGGTGCCAACATCGTCGTCCACTCCGCAACCAAGTTCATCGGCGGCCACGGCACCTCGCTGGGCGGTGTGATCGTCGACGGCGGTAACTTTGACTGGAAGGCGAGCGGTAAGTACGCCCAGATCGCTGAGCCCAACCCCTCCTACCACGGCGTTTCGTTTGCCGAGGCTGCCGGTCCCGCCGCCTTCGCAACCTATGTCCGCGCTATCCTTCTGCGTGACGAGGGTGCCTGCATCAGCCCGTTCAACGCCTGGGTCCTGCTCCAGGGCACAGAGACTCTGTCGCTGCGCGTTGACCGTCATGTCGAGAACACCAAGAAGGTCGTTGAGTTCCTGACCGGTGACACCCATGTTGCCAAGGTGAACCACCCGAGCCTGCCTGAGCACCCCGACCATGAGCTCTACAAGCAATATTTCCCCAACGGCGGTGCCTCGATCTTTACCTTTGAGATTAAGGGTGGCCAGGAGGCCGCCTGGAAGTTCATTGATCATCTACAGGTGTTCTCGCTGCTCGCCAACGTGGCCGACGTCAAGTCGCTCGTCGTGCACCCGGCTACCACCACGCACTCCCAGCTCTCTGCCGAGGAGCTCGCCGAGCAGAACATCACGTCCTCCACGATCCGTCTTTCCATCGGTACCGAGAACGCTGAGGATATCATTTGGGATCTGAAGCAGGCTTTCGCCGCGCTGGACGAGTAAGGCGACTTGTGCAAGGACCCCTTGCGACTCGATAGGTATAACTGCATAAAATGCCTGCTCAAGGCGCCTGTGCGAACAATGGTTGCACAGGCGTCTTTTTTGCATAGAGAGGGCGCAAAAACAGGGTTTTTGACATGCTTTATGCATTCGAGTTGTGGAAAACTCCTGTTGAGAGGATGTGAGTTTTACGCAATTGACGTGCGCCTTTTGAGTAAAACCGCAGGTCGCGATTTGCTCGGGGTACTATGCAGCGCGATCGAATCACACGCAGCTCAAACGCAGCAAAAACGCACTACGGAGGTTTCCAGCTACATGAGGATCGATTCACGAAAACCGAAAGCCGCCGCCCTTTCCGCCGCTCTGACCGTGGCACTTTTGGCGGGCGCCGGTGCAACTGATGCCCACGCGGCAACACTGTCCGACACGGTTGGATCCACGCCGTCCGAGACGACGCTGGTGCAGCCCGTCGACTATCGCAGCGACGGCTTTGGCTCCATGCAGGAGTGGAACGCCTCGATGGAGGCCAAGCGCGATTCCCTTGAGATGCGTGCTCAGATCATCATGAGCATGTACGGTGACTATGCCACCGATGACGAGCGCGCTGTACTGCAGAGTTGTATCGACGGTGCGGGCAGTCTTTTGACGATGGAGGAGGTCGACGCGAAGTCGACCGAGCTCGATGAGCTGCGCACTGCACTTGAGGATGCCAAGCGCGAAGCGCTCGAGGTTGCTGCCGCCGAGGCGGAGGCTGCCGAGGCCGCCCAGGCTTCGTACTACAACGCCGGTTACACTCCGTCCTACGCGTCTGCCGCGTCCTACGCGAACGGATCGGGCCTGACGCGCTCTGCGGGTGTCAATAACTACAACGGTCGCCGCGAGACCTATTACAGCAGCAATGTGCTTTATCACTATCGCACGGGCGAATGGACTCAGGATTCTGAGGGCTTCTGGCGCGATTCCGACGGCTATTACGTTGTTGCCGCGGGCGATATGGCCCAGGGCTCGACCTTTACGGGCTCCAAGGGTGATTGCAAGGTCTATGACTCCGGCTGCGCTGCCGGAACCACCGATTACTACACCGGTTGGTAATTTTTCTGCATCACGGATATTTGGCGGACGGGCGTCTTTACCGAGCTTTAGGGCAACGTAAGGACGTCCGTTCTATGTATGCGTTTGAGTTAACAGAGCCCTTACCGTGGCGGTACGCTGGGCTTATGGATGCGGGGCACACTGGTTCTTGAGAAATAAGGTCTTTCTCTTGGAGGAAGTGGTCTTGTGAATGCTCGAGATATTGCCGTTGCCGCCGTCGCGTTGATGCTTGGCTGCCTTGGTCCCACGGCCGCGCTCGTCGCGGGCATGCAGGGGACATGCGGGGCTGCTCCTATCGTGGTCGGCGCGCTGATCGCGGCCGCGCTGCTGGGAAGCGCAGGCGTGGTTCTTTGCCGCGACGATGAGGACGAGGTGCCGGGGTCGCAACGCTAACTGTTGTGAGATCGGCCGCCGGTCATAGACGAAGATGAAGGCCGCCGCAGGGGAAAGGTTCCCTTGCGGCGGTTTTGCTGTTAAGGCTGTTGAATGCGGCGCGTCGGCGCTACCAGCTTTTCTCGATATCGCGGATGCGCCGATAGAGCCACTCGTTTTGCGGTGCCTGGATATCGTGTTTGGCTGCGAGGCGGCAGATGGTGCCCGCGAACTCATCAACCTCGGTTTTGCGCCTTGCGATGCGGTCTTGAGCCATCGAGGGCATACCGGCGGGGTCGATTCCCTCGATGAGGTGCACCATTTGCGTCAGGTCTGCCTCGGTCAGTTCAACGCCCTCGGCGTTGGCGACCGCAAGCGTTTCGCGCATGGCGGAAACAAAGCAGCGACGCTGCTCGGAGCCCGGCTCCGTGGCGCTTCCGTAGGTCCCGCCGTAGGCCATGCAGGTCTGGTTGATGCCGTCGTTGAGCATGAGTTTGGCCCACATGCGGTGGGCGATGTCGTCCTCGACGGTATGGGCGATGCCGCAGCGCGTATAGAGCTCGTCGATTGCGGTGATGGTTGCGGGGTTCGTGCCGGCCGCCGCGCCAAAGCGGATTTCGCCCGCATTGGTAAAGGTGAGCGCGCCGTTGAGAAACACGGCGTCCATGCCCTGGCAGATACCAAGAACGGTGTGCTCCCAGCCAAAGCGCTCGGCAATCTTTTGCTCGCTCGTAATGCCGTTGCACAGCGAGGCGATGAGCGTGTTGGGTCCCACGACACGCTCCATAGTCTTGAGTGCTTGGTCGAGACCGGTGGTCTTGACCGTCAGGATGACCAGATCGGCGGGCGCCGCCTCGCTGGCGCGGACGGACGTGAGATCGCAAGGCTTTCCGTTGACGGTGAGCACATCGCCCGCGTGACGCTCAAAACGGGCGTCATCCATAACGTATTCGACGGCGTCATTGCCGAGGGCCTTGGCAATCATGCTGCCGTAGAGCAGGCCGACGCCGCCCTTGCCGATAAAGGCGACCTTGTTGATCTGCATGTGAATCATCTCCTCATATAAAAGGCGCCCGCGTAAGGGGCGCCTGATGGATTGTATGCTGCCGGGGTGATTGATGGGTGCGCGGGGCGGCTGTTATAAAAAAGAAACGTTTGCCTGGACGTTACACTGCGGGGCAGACCGCAAAGACGCGGGCGGGGTATCCGACGCCATCGCGGACCTTGGGGAAGGTGCAGAAGATGACGGCGCTCGTGGCTGGAAGCTCGTTTAGATGGTCCATGACTTCGATCTGATAGCGGTCGACCGAGAGGATGTATTGCTCGCCGGGGTAGGGGTAGGCGTCCTCGCGTGTGGTCACGCTCGTCTCCTTTCATCGGGCTTTTTGCTGATGTTAAAGCGGTGCCGTGACGGCTCGATTTCTGCTGCGTTACGATACGTTCTCGATTGCGATTCCACGATGTTTCGGCTGCGTGACCATTGTGTTTCGCCTTGCCGGGGCGCTGATGGCGAAGGGAGGGGCCGTGCAATATCGCGTTGACCCCAAAAGCGGCAACCGTATCTCGGCGTTGGGGCTGGGCTGCATGAGGTTTCCCGGTGCGCCGGGACGCCCGGATGCGAAGACTGCCGACGCCATCATCTCCCGTGCGGTGGAGCAGGGGATTAACTACCTGGACACGGCCTATCTCTATCCCGGTAACGAGGCGTGCGTGGGTGCGTCGCTTGAGCGCCTGGGCTTGCGCGACCAGGTTTTGCTCGCAACCAAGCTGCCGCATGCTTCGTGCAAATGCGCGGAGGATTTCGATCGGTTCTTCGACGAGCAGCTGCGTCGCCTGCGGACCGACCGTATCGACTATTACCTCATGCACAACATTACCTCGCCCGCCCAGTGGGAACGTGTGGTGGCGTTGGGCATCGAGGACTGGATCGCGCATCAAAAGGCGGCGGGGCGCATTCGCCAGATTGGTTTTTCGTACCACGGCAGCGCGGCTGACTTCCTTACGATGCTTGACGCATATGACTGGGATTTTTGCCAGATCCAGTACAACTATGCCGGCGAGCATTACCAAGCGGGAACGGCGGGACTCATGGCCGCCGCCGAGCGAGGCCTCGCGGTGTTTGTGATGGAGCCGCTGCTGGGCGGGCGTTTAGCGGGCAAGCTGCCGCCACGGGCCCGCGCTGTGCTCGATAGTGCCCGTGACCCGCATTTGCGCACTCCTGCCGCCTGGGGTCTTTCGTGGGTGTGGAATCATCCTCAGGTGACGATGCTGCTTTCGGGTATGACCGATACCGCGCAGGTGGATGAGAACGTGGTGTTGGCCGATCGGGCCCTGCCGGATTCGATGACAGCTACTCAGCTCGACACGATCGCGCACGTGCTGGATGAGTTTGAAAAATCGAATCGCGTGCCCTGCACGGGATGCGGCTATTGCATGCCGTGCCCTAAAGGCATCAATATCCCTGGATGTTTTGCCGCCTACAACGCGAGTTATGCGCACAGCTGGTTTACGGGTCTATCGCAGTACTTTACGGCGAGCGCGGTGCGTACAAGCGAGGCCAAGCTGGTGAGCAATTGCGTCAAGTGCGGCAAATGCGCGCGCCACTGCCCACAGCATATCGATATCCCCGAGCGTCTCGATGACGTGCGCCGACGTTTCCAGCCTGGCCCCGTGACGGCAGTGCTTAAGGCCTTCGGCAAAACGCGCTCCTCATGACCCTTTTATAACTTGCGGTGGAATAGTTCCTGTTTGCGGCAGAATAAGGCATCAACAGGAACTATTTCACCGCAACTGATGGGAGGCTATCGTGGGTGACCGAGGTTTACGTAATGATTCGCGTGAGGTTCGTTGGGGCGTTTTGGGCGCTGGGCGCATTTCGCATCGATTTGCATCGTCGCTCAAGGAGGTGGACGGGGCACGGCTTGTGGCTGCCGCCGGTCGCACTCCTTCGCATGTTGAGGAGTTTTGCAGGGCGTTTTCGATTGATGCCGTGCACAGTTATGCCACAGCTGACGATAACGGCGATGCGGCTTATGATGCGTTGATTGCCGACCCCGATGTCGACGTAATCTACTTGGCTCTTCCGCATGGCATGCATGCGCATTGGGTCTGTCGGGCACTACGCGCGGGAAAGGCCGTGCTGTGCGAAAAGCCGGCCGTTTTGAATGAAGAAGAGGCCCATGCGATCGCCTCCGTTTCCCGTGAGCGCGGCGTGCTGTTTATGGAGGCGATGAAGAATCGGTTTTGCCCGATGCGCACTCGCGTGAAGGACTTGCTTGCGTCGGGTGAGCTCGGCCGTATCGTTTCGATCGAAAGCGTGCAAAAACTTGATTATGGTGAGCCCCCTTCGAGTTATCTGCTCGACCCGTTGCAGGGTGGCTGTCTATATGACATGGGCTGCTATGCGGTCGGGTGGTTTGATGATCTGCTTGCGGGTGCGTGCGATGTTTCGTCTCGTGAAGTTTGCTGGCGTGACGTATCGGACGGCCGCGTTGATTGGGTCGACGAGATTCGTATGAGCGTCGGCGGCATACCCATTCATATGGCGTGCGACGGCAAAGCTGCATATGAAAGCCGCTTAACGATTGACTGCGAGCGAGGCTCGTTGGAAATCGAGCGCCTCCATCGTCCCGAGCTCGCCTATGTGAAGTACTCCGACGGACGAATGCTCGAAATAAATGCCCCGTTTGAGGTCGATGATTTCTACGGCGAAATCCAGCATGCGACCCAGCTCATCCGGGCGGGGAAACTCGAGAGTCCCGTCATGCCCCTTGCCGCCACACAGCGCTGTGCGCACATCATCGATGCGATTCGCTTGAAACTTTAGGGCGTGGGGGCATGGCGCCAGCGCTTGGAATGCCTGGAGGCCTTTGCTCCTGATGCCCCTTTTATAACTTGCGGTGGAATACGGTCTGTTTGCGCCAAAATAAGGCACCAATAGACCGTATTTCACCGCAACTGATGAAGGGGAGTTGGAGATGCTGACGATCGGATGTCATCTTTCGACGACGAAGGGCTATCGGGCAATGGGGGAGACAGCGTTGTCCATTGGCGCCAATACCTTTGCATTCTTTACGCGCAACCCGCGCGGTGGCAAGGCAAAAGACCTTGACATGGATGACGTGGCGGCTCTGCGCGAGCTTATGTCGCAAAACGACTTTGGACCGCTGGTGGCGCATGCCCCGTATACCTACAACCCCTGTTCTGCCAAAGAGCGGGCGCGCGAGTTCGCCTTGGAGGCTATGGCCGAGGACCTGCGGCGCATGGAGGCGCTGCCCGGCAACTACTACAACTTCCATCCCGGTGCGCATGTGGGGCAGGGCTCCGACGCCGGCATTCAGATGATTGTCGATGCCCTGTGTCAGGTGATGTTTGAGGGCCAGCAGACGACGGTGCTGCTCGAGACCATGTCGGGCAAGGGCACCGAGGTGGGCCGCAGCTTTGAGGAACTGGCGTGCATTATCGAGGGCGTTGCCGCCAAGCGCCCAGAGCTGTCCGATAAGCTGGGCGTTTGTTTGGACACCTGCCATGTGAGCGATGCCGGCTACGACATCATCCATGATCCGGACGGCGTACTCGACGAGTTCGACCGCGTGGTGGGTATCGATCGCTTGCATGCCGTACACATCAACGATTCGAAGAACCCTTGTGGCGCCCATAAAGATCGTCACGAGTGCATCGGCAAGGGATACCTTGGCAGCGAGGAATTTGGTGGCGGTATGCAGGTTATGCAGAATATTGTATCGAATGGCCACTTGCGTTCGCTGCCGTTTATTTTGGAGACTCCGAACGAACTTGCAGGTTATGCAGCTGAAATTAGACTATTAAGGTCATTGCAGCAGTAATGACTGTCACAAAGTAGAGTATTCCATTCACGTTATGGGTTTGTTTCAATCAGTTTTCTCATTGCAGATTCGTAATTCCGGGTGCATAATAGCCAACAGTTTTTGCAGACCTCTGAATCAAACGAGGTCACCGGAAGGAGACTGATTATGAAGCTGAAGAAGCTTGGCGCATTTGCCGCCACGGGTGCTATGGCACTCGCCCTTGCTCTGACGGGCTGCGGTTCGTCCAACGCCACCTCTGGTTCTGATGCCGGTCCCAGCAGCTCTGACGACGCTAAGGTCGAGAAGGTCGACGGCTCCAAGGAGTACGCGCTCGTCAAGGACGGCACGCTGACCGTCGGCACCTCTGCCGAGTACGCGCCGTTTGAGTACAAGGATGACAACGGCGACTACCAGGGCTTTGACCTTGAGCTCATCAAGGCTATCGGTGACAAGCTGGGTCTGGATGTCGAGTACGTCAACAATGACTTTGACACGCTGGTTCCGGGCGTCGCTTCGGGCGCCAAGTATGACGTTTCCATCGCGGCTATCACCGACACGCCCGAGCGTGAGAAGGAAGTCACTTTCTCTGATTCCTACTACATGGACGATCAGGCTATCGTGACCAAGGTCGATAACACCGACATCACGGCCGACAACTACAGCGAGAAGCTCAACAACGCCGACGCTACCATCATCGTCCAGTCTGGCTCGACCGCCGAGGCCTTTGCCCAGGAGAACTTCCCCAAGGCCAAGATCGTCCCCTACAAGGACGCCACCGAGTGCTTCAGCGCCCTGCAGTCCGATAAGGGCGACGCCGTAGTCACCAACCGCTCCGTTGCCAGCCAGCTGACCGCCGAGCAGTTCAACACCTGCCAGACCATCAAGCAGATCAGCACCGGCGAGGAGTACGCCATCGCCATCAACCAGGGCAACACCAAGCTCAAGGACGACATCAACCAGGCTATCAAGGACCTGACCGACGACGGTACCGTCGACGCCCTCATGGCTAAGTACAATATCAAGTAAAATAACTACTTGATTGCGCGCGGGCCCTTTCCGTTTTGGCGGAAAGGGCCTTTGCGCTTCTCTTGACGGAGAGCGTTTCCGTCTCGTTTTGCCGGCAACTTCTACGATAGGAGCCACCTTGTCTCGACTGAACAAAGGGGCCGCGGAGCAGCGTTTTCCACTGCCCTCGATGCTCCAAAAGCTGGCCTGTGCCCTGGCTGTGGCGCTCGCCCTGGTATGCGCGGGGGCCTGCGTGCCCACGACCGCCCAGGCGCTTGAGACCGCAAGGATTACCGCCCGACCCAATACCGGTTCGGGTAGCGATGTGGTCGGCGCCACCGAGACGCGCATCACCTGGGAGGTCCAGGCCGATGCCGACGAGGAGCTGAGCGGTCTTTCGCTGACGTTTGTCGACGGCACGACGTTTGGTACCGATGACACGCGATTGACGATGCTCTCGGGCGAGGACCTCATGGATCGTACGCCCATGAAGCCCACGTGCAAGGCTGACGGCCAGACGCTCAAGATTGACTTTGGCGAGACGGCGCCTGCCGGCGGCTATTTCCGCGTCGAGGTTTACGGTGTGACGTTTCCCGTCGAGGGCGGCGATGAGGCCTTTAGCGGCACCTATACGCTCGCCGACGGTTCGACCAAGAAGATCTCCAAGATTCCGTCGGTGGAGATCAAGGGCGTGACGGTCTTCGATAACTTCCTGGCCGACCTTAAGGAGCAGCCGTGGGTCGAGGCGTGGAACTCCAATATGTTCCTGCGCCTGTTCCTGAACCCGGTCATTTTGGTCCAGAGCCTGCCGATCGTCTTCAAGGGCTTCCTCATGTCGCTTTCGATCGTGCTCGTGGCGTTTCCGCTGGCAATTCCCTTTGGCTTTGCCCTGTCGCTTATGCGCATCTCCAAGTCGCGCATCCTGCGCTGCCTCGCCGGCATCTACGTGAATATCATTCGCGGTACGCCGGCGTTCCTGCAGATCTATATCGCGTTCTTCGGTCTGCCGTTGGCCGGCGTCAAGGTGGACGACTATGTTTTGGGCGTTATCGTCATGGCCATGAACTCGTCTGCGTACCTGTGCGAGATCTTCCGTGCCGGTATTCAATCGATCCCCAAGGGCCAAAACGAGGCTGCTCGCTCTCTGGGCATGAATGCCTTCCAGACGCTGCTCTACGTTATGATTCCGCAGACGTTCCGCAATGTTTTGCCTACGCTGACCAGCGAGTTTATCTTGCTTTACAAGGATACGTCGCTGCTTGCCGCCGTGGGTGTGGTCGAAATCGTCATGAACGCCCGTACCATCGTGGCCACGACGGGCTCCATTACACCGTACGTGGTTGCCGCCCTGTTCTATCTGGTCATCACCCTGCCGCTCGCTCGCTTGGTGAGCGGTCTTGAGGCGAGGCTTTTGGGTACGACCGAGACCAAGAAGAAGCGTCCCGCTAAGAGCGCCGGACAGGTTGTCGCGACGCCTGCCGATCACATCGCCGGTCTGTAAGGAGGTCCTATCATGAGCGAAACCAATAACTCGAACGAGGTCGTCGTCAGCATTAAGAACCTCCAGAAGGCCTTTGGCGATAACGTGGTCCTGCGCGATATCGATCTGGATGTGCATAAGGGCGAGGTCGTCGTAGTTCTGGGTCCTTCGGGCTCGGGCAAGTCGACGATGCTTCGCTGCATCAATCGTCTGGAGCATCCTACGAGTGGTTCGATTGTCGTCGAGGGCGTGGATGTGTGCGCCAAGGGCGTTGACCTCAATAAGGTGCGTACGCACTTGGGCATGGTGTTTCAGCAGTTCAACCTGTTCCCGCACCTATCGGTCAAAAAGAACGTCATGCTTGCGCAGCAAAAGGTGCTCAAGCGCAGCAAGGAAGAGGCCGAGAAGATCGCCGTCGAGGAGCTGACCAAGGTCGGTCTTGCCGAGCGTATCGACTTTATGCCGAGCCAGCTCTCGGGCGGCCAGCAGCAGCGCGTTGCCATCGCCCGCGCCCTGTCGATGAACCCTCACGTTATGCTCTTTGACGAGGCCACGTCGGCGCTCGATCCCGAGCTGGTTCGCGACGTTCTGGGTGTCATGCGCGACCTGGCACGCGATGGCATGACCATGATTGTCGTGACGCACGAGATGGGCTTTGCCCGCGACGTCGCCGACCGCGTCGTCTTTATGGACGGCGGCGTCATTGTGGAAGAGGGTACGCCGAGCGAGGTCTTCGACCACCCCAAGAGCGAGCGCACCAAGGCGTTCTTGGGCAATATCTCGTAGCCGGTTGATGTAACTGCCGTTATAAAAGAGCGGGGGCTGGACTTGAATCCAGCCCCCGCTCTTTTGTAGGGATGAGGATGCGCTTTGATGCAGGCTCTTTTGGAGGCCCTGGGTTCGTTACGCGAGCTCGGCTCCGAGGGCCTTGCAAGCGGTCTCGCCCTCATCATCGGGCGCATCGTAGCAAATGACGGAATCGACGACGTTGACGCCTGCCTCATCGGCATCGGCCTTCCAGTTGTCCATCCACTCGCCCTCGGCCCACGAATAAGAGCCAAAGAGGACGACCTTCTTGTCACCGAGGGTCTCCTTGACCTCGTCCCACATAGGCTGGAACTCGTCATACTCAAGCTCCTCGGAACCCATGGCGGGGCAGCCGAAGGCAATGGCGTCATAGTTGGCGGCCTTGTCGGCGGAGAAGTCGGCGCAGGAGATGACCTCTGCCTCGGCGCCGGCACCGGTTGCGCCCTCGGCAACGAAGTTTGCCATGGCCTCGGTGTTGCCTGTACCGCTCCAGTAGACGACTGCGATCTTGCTCATATGTTTTCCTTTCGGTTGCGCGGCGTGCGGCCGCGTTTTGTATGCTCTATCGGGTTGCCTGGACAAGTTGTTCCAGGGTGCAGCCCTGTTGATAGATGTAGGTAAGGTATTGCGTGCATGCACGATAGGAATCGAAGGTCGTGAGCGCCTGCTCAACGTTTGTGTATACCTTCCATGCGCCAAAGACCTTATAGTTTTCGCCGTGCTGGACGATAAACTGATGGACATCTTCGTAGGGATAGCCCAAAAAATAGCCAATTTCGTGGGGGAACTCGCACATGCACCCCGTATCGCAGTGCCTATTTCGCGCTAGCGCGCAGACGCTGCCGTCATAGGCGCTCTCTGCGGCATTGCTGCTTGCCAGCGTGATGCGCGCGGCGAGATGCACCAGGGATGCGGGCAGGTTGTGGACATCGTAACCTTCGGCGGCTAGCGCCGTCGTGGCACGGGGGTCGGAGAGGTATCGCATGAGGTCCGCAGGGCGATACACATAGATGAGCGCTCCGCAGGGGCGCCAGACCAAAACGCTCATATGGATTCCGAGCGGCTGGAGCTCGCGGTTGCATTGGGCTATGACGGCGAGCAGGCGAGAGCGTCGCTCTTCGATTTGAATGACGCCGAGTTTTCCGTTTTGGTTGGCGTAAACGCCGGGATAGGTAAAGAGCGAAGCCGGCTTGATACCTGCGAGCGTAGGGGAGCAGTTGCGCACGACAGCCGTTTGGTATGTTGGGATGTCAATGGTTCGAGTCACGTTGCCCCTTTCGAGCTCTCACTTGTTAGCCTAGGAAAACTTATACACGAAAGTAAGCCATGGTCAACAAAAAAGTTTGAATAGGGAAACTAATTGACCGAACGGACATGATTTTGGGTTAAGATGGGGACACCCCATGGGGGTATCTAGATAGGGCTACTTGAAAGGGGAGCGCATGAGTGACTTGCTCAACCCTGCAAATCTCATCGTGCTGGCCGTCATTGCCGTCGGCATGTTTTTTGGACTGCGCCGCATTGCCGCTTCGACACACGGGAAGAGTTGTTGCAGCGATGGCGCGAGCGGCAAGAAGGCCAAAAAGGTTGTTGTGACGGATACCGATGAGTCTCACTATCCCTATAGCGATGAGTTGCTTATCGGTGGCATGAGTTGCGACGGCTGCGCTCAGAACGTGGCCAATGCCCTGAATGCACTGGATGGCGTGTGGGCAACGGTGACGTATGCGGACCACACGGCGCGCGTGCGCTCTAAGCAGCCGATCGATCGCGGTACTCTCGTGGCCGCCGTGAAGGACGCGGGTTACTACGTCATGACGCTCTAAGCGCCGCCCTGGATGCGCTTCCTTGGCTAGGCCCGTCCGCGCAGTTCGATGTCTTGGATGTCGTCGAAGTCGATGGCGATGTCTTTGAGCTTGAGGAGCTTGAAGGCAGGGAGCACCTCGTCAAGGATGCCCGTGCGGCTACGATAGCCGTACGTATCGTAATAGGTGACGCGGACCAGGTCACCACGCTTGAGGCCCTCGAGCTTATGCGAAAGCTCGAGGGCTTTCTCTTCCGTGAGCTCACATTTTGGTTCGACGGTGATCTCTTGCTTGCGCACGAGTTCGTAGTATCCCGTGAGGGCGGCAAAGGGCATAAACTGTGCGGCGCGGTTGGCACGCAGGGCACCGTTGGCGGTGAGTCTGGGGTCGGCGGATCGGCGTCTTCCCTCGGGGTCCGCTAGACGTTCAAAAGGCGTCGGTGGCCGCATCGGCTGTTGTTGGGACTTAGGCACGATGTCCTCCTACCTGATCGTTGCGTTCGCGTGCGGTGGCGCCGGTGGTAAAGCTTAATCCCTTGACGAGCGCGTTCTTGCCGTACTTGCCCTTCACGGCCAAGATGGCGCGTGCCAGGTCGCGCTCGCGATCATCGGCCTTAACGTCGCTGAACAGATCGATGGTGGCAAATTCCTCGGGTACCAGATTGCCAAAGCCCAGATTGATACGCTTGACCGGTCGCTTAGGGTCGACCGTTTGTGCCCAAAGGTCATCGAAATAGCCCATGATCTTCTTAAACGAATTAGTGCTCTCGGGCAGCTTGCGTGAGGCGTTGGAGTGCGCAAAGAGCGCGGCATAGCCACCACGCGGCTTGCCGCCGTGTTCGCCCACAAAGATGCCGTCAATCGCCTGTGCCTCCCGCACCAAACGTCGGCGTTCGTCATCTCGCTGGACGGGTTTCGGTGCGCGGTGCGCGAGCTCGGGGCCGTCGGTCGCTGCGGGCTCGATGCCCGAAGTGCTCGAGCGCAGATGTCCGCAGCCGTCTATATACTGCGCCGTGCCGCTGGCGTTGAGCCGGCGTATGTCGGCGTGCTCGCTTGCATAGCCCACAAAGAGCGAGATGCTGTTGCACACCACGTGCTTGTCGATCAAATCCAGCACGGCGGCATCGACCATTTCGCGCAAGACGGTGTAGGCCTGCTCGTAGGCATAGCCCTTCGAGAGCACCTGCCCCGTGGTGGTCGAGGTCGCTTGTGGGCGATAAGCTTGGATATCGGCGATGGTTGTCGGCTCACGCCCGAAGGCGTGGTCGATAAGATATTCGGCATTGACGCCGAGCTCGTCGTAGAGCAGGTTCTCGTCGAGTGCGGCGACGCCCATTAGGTCGTAGACGCCGTATTTCTCGAGACGGGCCGCCACGCCGGGGCCGATGCCCCAGATGTCGGTGATGGGGCGATGGGGCCAGATCTCCTTGCGAAAGGTCTCGTCGTCGAGTATGCCGATACGGCTGGGCACGTGCTTGGCGGTAATATCGAGTGCAACCTTGGCCTGGAATAGGTTGGGGCCGATGCCGACCGTCGCCGTGATGCCGGTGCGCGCCAGGACCTCGTCGCGCAGTATGCAGGCGAAGCCTTCCGCATCGGTGTGATAGAGGTCCAGATAGGGCGTCACGTCGATAAAGCACTCGTCAATTGAGTAGACGTGAACGTCTTGCGGACTGACGTATTTCAGGTAGATACCGTAGATCTGCGCCGACACCTCCATGTAGTGCTGCATGCGCGGTACGGCCTTGATGTAGTCGATGCCATCGGGTATTTCGAACAGGCGACAGCGATTGTGAATCCCTAGGTCCTTCATGGCCTGCGTGATAGCGAGACAGATGGTCGTGCGTCCGCGCGATTCGTCGGCAACGACCAGGTTGGTGGTGAGCGGATCGAGCCCACGATCGACGCACTCGACGCTGGCATAAAACGTCTTGAGGTCGATACAGATGTAGGTGTGCTGCTCGTGCGCCATCTGTGCCCTTTCATCAAACACATGTTCTTATCGAATACCTGTTCGATAATACCCGCTCGACCGGACACCGTCAAAACCTACCAAAAAGGGACAGGTTTTTTTGGTCGGTTTACCGAGTGCTTACGGTGGGTCGGTAGCCTTAATGTGTTAAATACGCTGAGGGGGTATGGATGACCATAGGTATGGGTGATCTTGCACTTTTGATACTGTTCGTGCTGTGCCTTGCGATCTTTGTTTACCTGCTGATCAAGGTCCTCAAAGGACGGGCTATAAGAATCGATGAGGTGGGATACTTGCTGCTTGTCGAGAGGCTTCGGTCGCCGGTGTTGACGGCCGCGATGAAAGCCGCCTCGAGTTTGGCGTCGCTGCCGTTTGTCGTCGGTGTGCTAGCCGCGGCGATGCTGTGGGCGCCCAATTGGGCCCATGTTGTCTGGGCCGCCTTCAATGTCGGTGCTATCAGCGCAATCGACCAGCTGTTAAAGGTACTTGTGCGTCGACCTCGTCCACAGGGATTTCGGCTTGTCGAGGCACCGGGGCTGAGCTTCCCCTCGGGCCACTCGATGGCGGCCATGGCGTTTTATGGCTATGGCCTATGGTTGGTGCGGTGTGGCGTGTGTGGCCTTCCGTTCGGCGCCGCCATCGAGGTTGCACTTGCGTGCGTCATCCTTGCGGTGGGTGTCAGCCGTGTCTATCTGGGCGTGCACTACGTTTCGGATGTGCTGGGCGGGTTTTGCCTGTCTTTTGTCTGGCTCATCCTGTTCGTGCGTCTTGGCCCTTGGATTTTGACCGCCTAATTGTCGCAACTGGACGCCATGTCGGATCGAATCTGATTTTAACGCAGCCCTAAAGAGCGCGAAACAGCTCGGAAAAGCTCGCTTTGTAGCATGAGCCTAACGATCGATACCACCATAAAGCACGGAAGGGTTGTGGGGACAATGGTCAACTATGGGTTTGGTATGCCGACGCGCCTTGTTGCGGATGGAGACGTGGCTCGCTGGTGCGGGCGATTGGTCGCTCACTACGGTGGCACCAAGGCGCTGGTCGTGCTGGGCGGCGACAAGCATACGCGCGATGAGCTTGTCTCGGCGGCACTCGGCTCGCTTGATCGCGCCCTGCTCGAACGCGTGCTTTTTCGCTGCGACTCGGTTGAGAGCGACGGGGGAGACGAGCTGATCGACGAAGCCGTGGCCCTGGTGACCGACGAAGGCGTGGACTTTGTCCTGGCGATTGGCGATGCCGATACTGCCGGCTTTGCGCGCGAACTCGCGCGTCGAATGGCGGTGCTCGATGCCGGCGAAGACGGTTTTGTCCCTTATGGATGTATTGTCTCGGAGGGCAAAGTGCCTGCCGTCGTGGGAGCCGGCGAGGTTCCCGTTTTTGCCATTATCGCTCCCGAACTGCTTGAGGGCATTGGGTCTCCTCTGCGAGAGTTGCTCGGTAGCGTCTGCGCCGCGGCCTAGTACCTGCCAGGAAGGGACAGGTTAATTATGGTAGGTAAAGCGTTTGACCTGCCAAAATAAACCTGTCCCTTTTTGGCGGGTCGCCGTTTGGGGGCGGATTGGCAACGCTCGCTGATTGTAGTCTTGACCTGCGCTAGAATAGGGGCATCTGATTATCCGGGCGCATGGAGGTATGCGCCCGTATGCTGAGGAGGACTTTATGGCAACTGTTGCCGCACCTATCGACGCTACGTCGACCGCCGCTTGGAAGGCGCTCGAGGCCCATCAGGAGAAGCTCGAGGCCGAGGGCATCGACCTCAAGGCCTGGTTCGCTGCCGATCCCGAGCGTGTGAACAAGCTGAGCTTTGACGCTGGTGACCTGCACTTTGACCTGTCCAAGAACCTGGTGACCGATGAGACCGTCAAGCTGCTGTGCGATCTTGCCCGCGAGGTGAAGCTCGAGGAGCGCCGCGACGCCATGTTCTCCGGCGAGCACATCAACACCACCGAGGACCGCGCTGTTCTGCACACCGCGCTTCGCCGTCCGGCAAGCGAGAAGGGCCAGCTCATCGTTGACGGCCAGGATGTCGTCGCCGACGTGCACGAGGTCCTCGACCGCATGTATGCCTTCGCCGAGCGCGTGCGCTCCGGTGAGTGGAAGGGCGTTACCGGCAAGAAGATCGAGCACCTGGTGTCCATCGGCATCGGTGGCTCCGATCTGGGCCCGGTCATGGCCTACGAGGCCCTGCGTCCCTACGCCGACGCCGGTATCGACTGCCGCTACATCTCCAACATCGACCCCAACGATCAGGCCGAGAAGCTCAAAGGCCTCGATCCTGAGACCACGCTCGTGATCATCGTCTCCAAGACTTTCACCACGCTCGAGACCCTCACCAACGCCCGCGAGGTCAAGACCTGGATGCTCGAGCAGCTCAAGGCTCAGGGTGCCATCGATGGCTCCGATGAGCAGAACGCCGAGGCCGTGGCAAAGCACTTCGTCGCCGTTTCCACCGCACTCGAGAAGGTCGAGGCCTTTGGTATCGACCCCGCCAACGCCTTCGGCTTCTGGAACTGGGTCGGCGGCCGCTACTCCGTCGACTCCGCCGTGGGCCTGTCGCTGATTGTCGTGCTCGGCCCCGAGCGCTTCCAGCAGTTCCTCGAGGGCTTCCACGCCATCGACGAGTACTTCTGCAACACGCCGCTCGAGAACAACGCCGTCGCGCTGATGGGCCTGCTCAACGTCTGGTACGTCAACTTCTTCGGCTCCAAGAGCCACGCCGTGCTTCCGTACTGCCAGTATCTGCACCGCTTCCCGGCCTACCTGCAGCAGCTCACCATGGAGTCCAACGGCAAGCACGTCCGCTGGGACGGCAGCGCTGTGACCTCCGATACCGGCGAGATTTTCTGGGGCGAGCCCGGCACCAACGGCCAGCATGCCTTCTACCAGCTGCTGCACCAGGGCACTGTGGTGGTTCCGGCCGACTTCATCGCCTTCGCCAATACCGCCAACCCTGCGACCGATAGCGGTCAGGATGTGCATGAGCTGTTCCTGGGCAACTTCCTGGCCCAGACCAAGGCGCTCGCCTTTGGTAAGACGGCCGACGAGGTTCGTGCCGAGGGCACGCCCGAGCAGATCGTCCCGGCCCGCTGCTTTGAGGGTAACCGTCCGACGACCTCGATCTTTGGCGACACGCTGACCCCGTTCGCACTCGGCGAGCTCATCGCACTGTACGAGCACATCACGTTTGTCGAGGGCACGGTCTGGGGCATCGACTCCTACGACCAGTGGGGCGTCGAGCTGGGCAAGCAGCTTGCCAAGCAGATCACCCCTGCCTTCCACGATGACGCCGCCAAGGCCGAGCAGGACGCTTCGACCCAGGCGCTCATCGAGTTCTATCGCGCGCATCGTAAGTAGTCGCTGCTGTTAACGCATCGCGCCTTATAGTCAGGGGCCCGTATCCTATCGGATGCGGGCCCCTTTGCTTTGCCGTAGTCCCGGGGCGCACGGCCTTTGTGGAACATCGCCGGGGCGCCGCGCGCCGCGAGAACCCTGCGCCTAGATCTCGGCCTCCGCATGGTCTCGCTGCGCCTCGGGCAGCTCCCCGTAGAGCGGATGGTCTTCGAGCCTAAAGCGCTCGACCTGTTCGGGAGTGTGGCCGCGCACAAAGAGCCACGAGCGATCGATCGGCGTCGCCATGAGCGTGCTGGGCAGCGCGTCGGCGCGGTCGGAAAACACCCGGGCACTCTCGGGATCCTGGAACGCCAGCACCAGATGCGTGTCGCAGTTGCCCATGATGGAGCGTGCGCGTGCCTCGCCATAGAGCGCATCGAGCTGGTTGGTCGACTGCAGCAACAGCGTTGCCCAGATGTTGCGGCTTCGGATAATCGAGAGCACGTTGTCGATCTGGGGGATCTGCAGATTTGCGAAGTCATCGAGCATAAAGCGCACGGGTACGGGCAGGCTGCCGTCGGGCTGCCTATCGGCTTCGCGAATGAGGCCCATAAACGCCTGCGAAATAAAGAGGCCGGTCAGCGGATCGAGATTGCGGTCAATATCGCTCACGGTTACAAACAGGGCGCAGGGGGTGTGTCCCATGGAAGCGAAGTCCACCTGATGGCACTCACGATAGAGCTGTGCCGCACCGTCGAATCCCAGACACATGACCTTTTCGGCAAGGATGCCGACGATGCTCGCGTGCATGCGCTCGGCATTTTGCGTAATGGCGTAGCGCCGCCATAGCGAGAGGGCATAGCTTTGGGGGTCGGTCGTGATCAGGTCGTCAAACAATCGACCCGTGGCACCGTCCTGCAGGTGCTCGATTAGCTTGATGACCGAGCTGATCGTCTGCTCGTCGGCGGGTAGCTGTTCGGTGACGTAGGCGATAAGACACGACAGCAGGTTTGCCGCCGCATGATCCCAAAAAGGCTGGTTGTTGTCCTCGATGGGGCAGATGGCCTTTGCCACCGAGAGGATGTCCTGCTGGTTGGGCCTGCCGTCCGCCTTGCGGCGAATGTGCCTCAGGGGGTTGTAGCCGCAGCGCTCGATGCCGGGCGCAAGGGCCGGGACGGTGTTGAGGTCGGCGAAGTTGAGACATTGCACGCGGTAACCGTGGGCTGCCAGCACGGGTCCCACTTCGCGACAGAGCGTGCCTTTGGTATCGAGCACGATGTAGCTTGCGTTCATTTGCAGCAGGTTGGGCTTGAGGACGTTTCGGGTCTTGCCGGCTCCCGAGGGGCCGATCACAAGTGCGTTGTTGTTGAGTCCCGTTTGGCGGGTGTCGCAGGAAAGCGTTCGATCCTTGGCGAGGATGGTGGACGATGCGGACTCAGATGCGGCGAGGCGGCTGGTGAGGTTAGACATGGGCGACCTCCTTGGTGGTCGAGAGGATTTCGTGGGCAAAGCCGAGCTCGACGGCGCGCTCGGCCGAAAGGTAGGTGTCTTTTGCAGTGAGGGACTGGATGCGCTTGGGCGTGAGGCCGCTGCGGTCCGAGAGGATTTGCGTGAGGGTCTTGCGGGTCTGCATGAGACGCCGGCTGGTTTCCTGCAGCGCAAGTGCCGAGCCGCCTGCCCCCTGGGGGATCAGTGGGTCGTGAATCATGAGCTCTGCATGGGGCGCCATACGGCGATCGTCGCCGCCCATAAAGATCACAGCGCCCATGGACGCGGCGAATTCCAGGCAGACGGTGCGGATGGGGCACGATGCGAGGCGCATGGCGTCATAGATCGCAAGACCCGATCGCACGCTTCCGCCGGCGCTGGCGACAAATATGGTGATGGGGCGGCTGGGGTCGGTGGCATCGAGCAGGCGGATCTGCTGGCATAGGTCGTGGGCCATCGGGGTTTCGATGTTTCCCATGACGGAGAGCTCGCGACGGGCGAGCATCTCATCGTAAATGCTGGTGAGCGTGATACCTCGGGCGGATTCACGCATGGTGAGGGGGCTGATGATGGGGGAATGATTGGTGTCCATGAGGACTCCTTTCTGTTGGTTGTGTTGTGGAATAGGATTGTTGCCCGCGGAGGGGCTGGCGGGCTACAGGGTTCGTCCGAGCCTGAGATCGAGCTCGGTTGTGGGGCAGGCTGCCTGTCCGTGCGGCTCGCAAGCGCCAAGGGCTCCAAAGCGATGGAGCGTTGCGACGGGCGTGGTGTAGGCGAGCCGCAGCTGATGCTCGATAGGGGCACATCCGTCATTTTTGTAATGAGCCGCGTAGTACTGCGCGATGCTGGCGTTCATCTCGCTGCCATTGCGATGGCGCTCAAACTGGCGTCTGCAGGTCTCGATGATCTTTGCTACCGACTTGGGTGCCGTCGCAGGAACAAGGGCGAGATAGCCCTCAAATAGCTCGTTGATGCTCAGGAGGCACAGCAGGTCGATCAGCGTCCTTATGGCTGCTCCCTCGGCGGAAAAGCGCGCGGTCATGCGGTTATATCGGTTGCGGTCGACGATGGCCACATGGGGTCTTGGAGTTTTCTGCCCCGTGGTCCCGGGCTTTTGCCGCGCCTGTGTATTGAGCTCGACGTTGCAGCGCTTGAGGCCGTCCAACGGAAGGAACAGTGCGGTGCGCAGGGTGTTCCGCTTGCTTTCGAGTTCATGACGCTCGTCGGGTTCCCATTCGAGCTTGAGTTTCGTGTCGAGCGCCGTAAGCATATGGGCTAGGCAGCCTACGGTAAGAACGTACGAATCGTTGTCGCGTTTTGGGGCATAGGGGTCTGTCAGCTTGCGAATGTCGGGGTCGCCCATGATCTTTGTGCAGCGCTTCAGCAGTTGAGGGTGGTCGGCCAAGATCGTCGCGAGCGGTAGCGACGCGTAGTTCTTGATGGTCGCGGCGGCAAAGGCGGCGTCATATTCGTTTGCATATGCTCGCTCAATGCGGGCATCCAGAATGCTTTTCTTATCGCCGTCTTCAGCGTGGTGGTTTGTCATAGCTTCTCCAATCGGTTGATGTTCGTGCTGTTTGTTGATGTGCTGGTTGTCGTGAGTGATGCGCTTACCGTGGGTGATGTGCTGACGTTGGGGTGCTATGCGGTTTTCAATGAGCCCGTGAGGCAGTTGCTGCAGGGGCGGGATGGAACGGCCCATGCAAGGCGGAAGGCATCGTGCTCAAAATCGAGACAGCAATGCCCTGGGTGCCTCACATATGGCAGTTACCTCATTAAGTTGTCATTGCGTTTGGGGTTGTACTTTGCCGATCTTCCTTCTCTTACACGCTAAAACTCAAACTTCATATGCTCGATCTACTTAAAACCGCAACGGCGGTCTTTTATCAACTTATATGTCAGAACGCGTCTTTGCAAGTACTTTTTTGTCTTTGTTTCAAATGGGGTGGTTTTGCAACCGTCATACGCGCGCTGTGCGAACGTGCCCCGGCTCGGATAAGATAGTGCGATCGAGTTCTACCGCGCTCGCCGCAAGTAGTCTTTGTTGCTGAGATAGGTCATGGCCGAAAGGGGCCCGCATCCCAACAGATACGGGCCCCTTGCTATTTAAATGGGCGTGAGGGTGTATTGAGGGGGGATGTCTTGCTGTCGGCATCCGCGTGCGGTGCCATTCGCTGTCTGTAAATATACGTTTACAGCTAATTTCATACCACTTGTCGGAATGCGGACGCTGTCCTTGTATGTCGGGCGTACATTGAACGTGGTTTTTCGCGTGAAACCACGAATCGGTTGTCAGTCCTGAACAAGGAGGCCCAGCATGACGCTTGCCAAACCCATCAACAAATACATCGACTATATCGATGCCCCCGAGGACACGTTTGAGCAATATGTCGAGAAGGCGTTAAAGTACAACTTTCGCTGCGTATTTGCGAACCTGCAGGAGTACGAGACGGGCCGCGCCATGCTCGAGGACTCTGACATCATCCTTGCCGGCGCTATCGACTTTCCCCAGGGCACTATGGCGCTTGAGGAGAAGCTTGCGAGGTTTGAGGAATACGCTGCGTGTGGCTTTACCGAGATTGACTACGTTTTGAATCAGAGGTCGATCGAGAACCGCGATTTTGATGCCATCGAGCGCGAGATGACTACCATTGCTGATTTTTGTCGCGCGCATGGCATCACTGACAAGGTAATCGTCGAGATGTGCAAGCTGGACGGCGACGACGCCGCCAAGCGCCGTGTATGCGAGATCGCGCTGGAGGCCAAGCCGGGATTCCTTAAGACATCGACCGGCAGAAGCTTTGGCGGTGCTAAGCTCGAGGACGTGCGGCTGATGCACGAGGTGCTCGGCGATGCCGTGGCAATCAAGGCGGCGGGCGGTATCCATAATTACGAAGAGGCCTGCGCATTCATCGAGGCCGGCGCCAGCGCGTTAGGTGCATCGGCGGGCATCGCGATCGTCGAGGGCGCACCGACGGATGAGCGTCGCTAGCAGACGTATTTGACCTGAGCGATAAAGCTTCACGACCACACGCTGTTCATGTTCGAGACAATATGACTTTTTGCCCGTTGTAAACGGAGTCGCGATGGGTGTTCTGTATGATGGCTCAGACAAGGTTGTTCAATGACAGGGAGGCATATATGGCAATCAAAGCCATCGCGATGGATATCGACGGTACGCTCACCAACGATCAGAAAGTGATTAGCCCGCGTACGCGCGAGAAGCTGCTCGCGGCGCAGGAGTCGGGCATTAAGCTCATTTTGGCTTCGGGCCGTCCCGCATGGGGGCTGCAGGCCTTGGCACAAGAGCTCGACCTTCAAAACCATGACGGTCTGCTGGTGGCCTTTAACGGCGCACACGTCGTCGATGCCCAGACCGACGAGGTGCTGTTCGATCAGGCTATGCCTGCCGACGAATTGCATCGCCTGATTGATCACCTGCGTAATTTTGACGTGATCCCTATGATTTCGCTCGGTCGCGATTTGCACGTTGAGGACTCGTACCGCTGCATGATCACGCTGCCTGACGGCTCGCAGAAAAACATCGTCAAATACGAGCGCGATGCGTGCGATCTTAAGATCCGCGAGGTCGAGAGCCTGCATGAGGTCGCTGATGCTTATCCCGTGGACAAGCTGCTGACGGCGGGCGATCCGGCCTACCTGCAGGCGCATTACGAGGAGATGTATGCGCCCTTTAAGCAGACGCTTTCGGGCATGTTTACGGCCGACTGGTACTTTGAGTACACGGCGCCCGGTATCGACAAGGCCCGTGCGCTCGAGGGTGCCCTGCCCAAGCTCGGCATCGATGCCAGTGAGGTTGTATCGTTTGGCGACGGCCAGAACGACAAGTCCATGATTGAGTGGGCCGGCACCGGTGTTGCCATGGGCAACGCGGTTGACGAGGTTAAGGCCGTGGCCCAGATGGTGACCGCCAATAACAATGAAGACGGTATTGCGGTGGCGCTGGATAAGCTGCTGCGTTAGAATCGCCGATAATGCATGGTTCGGGCGCCTGCTTACAGGCGCCCTTTTGTTAGGGAGGGTGCCGTGTCCGCATTTCCGTTCGACGCCGTTATCTTTGACATGGACGGCGTCATTGTCGATACCGAGTATTACTACCTGGGCGAGACTGCCGCGTTTGCCAAGGAGCTTGGGCTTAACCTGACTCAAGAGGAGTTGAATGGGCAGGTCGGTACCTCGCATCAGTTCTTCCTGCATATGTTGGTCGATTGGTTTGAGCGCGCCGGTAAGGGGCATTTCACTGGCGAGGAAGCGTTGGCCCGTTGGGACGAGTGGGCGCATGAGCGTCCGCGCGACTATCAGGCTTTGATTAACCCAGGCGCCGTGGATACGATTCGAGAGCTGCCGCGCCGCGGCGTTCGCGTGGCGCTTGCCAGCTCGTCTCCCATGGATAGCATCGAGGAAGTGCTCAACGCATGCGGGCTGTCGGATGCCTTTGAGTATGTGGTGAGCGGCGAGCAGTTTAAGGAGAGCAAGCCCGAGCCCGACATCTACCTGCATGCGCTGGACCTGCTGGGGCTGCCCGCGAATCGCTGCTGCTGCGTTGAGGATTCGGTGCCTGGCATCACTGCCGGCAAGCGAGCCGGCCTGACAGTCATTGCCAAGCGCGAGGAGCGCTTTGGCTTTAGCCAGGATGCCGCGGACAAGATTATCGACCAGCTGCCGGAGCTACTGGAATTCGCGTAGATCCTGGGCGGTACTGCTGTCACAACAGTGGTTCCGTTGGCATAAGAGAGGGGCGCGCTATGGCATTTAACGTGAGCGCACTGGGGTTTGGCGACAACGTCGTCGACCGCTACGAGCATATTCGCACGATGTATCCGGGTGGCAATGCGGTGAACTTTGCCGTGTATGCCAAGAAATGCGGTGCCGCACGCTCTGCGTATATGGGCATCTTTGGTAATGACGCTGCTGCTGAGCATGTGATTGCGAGTCTTGAGGATGAGGACGTTGAGCTTGCCAAGTGCAAGCAGCTCATCGGCGAGAACGGTGCGGCACGCGTGACCGTCGTTAACGGCGACCGTGTTTTCCTTGGCTCCAATGAGGGCGGCATCCGTGGTGATGCGCGCTATGTGCTCGATCGCTTTGACCTTGCGTACGTGAAGCAGTTCGACGTAGTCCACTCGGGCAACTATTGCTTTACCGAGCGTGAACTTCCCAAGTTGAAGGCCGCGGGCATCACGGTTTCGTTTGACTTCTCGGACGATTCGACCGACGAGTACTACGAGCAGATTGCTCCCTACGTTGACTTCGCGTTCTTTAGCGCGGCAGACGCCGCGAGTGAGGATGAGATTCGCGAGCGTCTGGCATGGGTGAGGAGCCTAGGTCCGCGTTTCGTATCGGCAACGGCTGGCGCTGAGGGCCGCATTGCCTATGATGGCGATCGTTATTACCGCCAACTGGCTAAGCCGGTAACGGATATGAAGGACACCATGGGTGCGGGCGACTCATTCCTGACTTCGTTCCTGATGTGTTACCTCGATTCCGTCAAGCGTGGCGAGGATGGTGCCGAGGCCATCGAGCGTGCACTCGACTTTGCGGCGGGGTTTGCTTCGACCGTATGCGGCATGGAAGGCTCCTGGGGCCATGGAGTGCCGATTTCCGAATAGGTGAGCAGTCCCGGGGAGTCGAATTGTCGCCCCCCGGGACTCCATGGACAAAAAATGCTAAATATGAGTACTGTCACTAATTTAGTAACAGCGAAATTAAGCTTTTGAGGGCCTAGTTGGGTGTCTGCGAGCGATTAAAACCTGCTAAAAATGACTTTAACCACCTTAAAGTGCCTTGATAATGGATGGCTGTACATTATCAAGGCACTATTTTGCCGTAAAATAATGTTACTGGATTTGCAACAGTACTCATATTTGACATTTTTTGCCCACAGGGGTTAGCGAAGGTCAAATACAGAGCGCGCATTTGCTAAAACTGCCGACTCAATGTGCTTAGCGTCACAGTTTTTGAGTGAGGCAATGCGCATCGAGGTCCTTGTGAGCGATTTGATGAGCGACTGCGCGCTTGTTTCTGTGTTTGCCTCCGCTGGTGCATCAGTCTCGAGCAGTAAACGATCGAGTGGAATCTGTCGTGCGTATTCGCGTCCTCGTTTAGACGCGAGCATGCGTTCGTTGACGGAAAAATAACAGTCCGCATCACGCGCGCGGACGAGTTCGTCCGAAGTGCCGCTAAACCAGTGGAAGATGATAACGGGGGAGTCGGGGTTTGGGATGAGTAGTCCATGCGATTCGAGGACGTCCAGTACGGCTCCTGCCGAACGAACGGCGTGAATTGATATCACGCGCCCGGTAAGAGGATGCTGCACGAGTGTATCGCAGAGCCGGTCAAATGCCTGTATTTGTAGCGGCTCACTTCCGGCAAAGCGTGCGGAAAAGTCGAGTCCCACCTCGCCGATGTAGCGCTCTTGGGCAGCAACTTCGCAAAGCAGATCGACTTCGGCAGGACCGCAGCGGCCGTCGGCGAGCCACCAGGGGTGGAGCCCAACGCCAGCGATGACGCCTGGTAGGCGACGGGCGCGCTCGTTTGCGGCCGAAAAGTCGCGTGGGTCGACCCCGCAGTCAAAGAGCCCCAGACCCGACGCCGCCGACTCACTGGCTGCAGCATCGGGGCCGAGCATCAAATCAAGATGACAATGCGTGTCAAAGAATTGCGGTTCCATCGCAGGACATCCTGCTAGTCCAGGCGTTGGCCGTCGGCGCGTACGCGCTCGGTGCCGCGCCCGCTGATCTGGCGGATAACCTCGCCGGCGATCATCTGACCCATGATGGGCGGCATAAAACTGGCGGTGCCCAACTCGGTGCGCTCGTGGATATTGGAAGGGTCGCGGGGCTGTGTCTTAACCGATTCCTCGCAGCTAAACAGTACATGTAGGCTCTTGATGCCGCGCTTCTTACATTCTTTGCGCATGATGCGGCTCATGGGGTCACGTACCGTATCGAAAATGTCGGCAAAGCGGAGGCACTCGGGATGGAGCTTGTTGGCCCCGCCCATGGAGCTAACCAAACGAATGCCGTGGTCCTGAGCATATTTGGCAATGGTAAGCTTGGCCGAGATGGTGTCGATGGCGTCGACGACGTAGTCGAGCTTGCCACCCGTCTGCTCCAAAACGCTCGCGAAGAACTCGTCGATGTTGTCGCTCAGCAGGTATTCGGTGCGCTTGATAACGGTGGCGGCGGGATTGATATCGCGAATCATGGCATCCATCACGTCCACTTTGCGCTTGCCGATGGTGCTGTGAAAGGCGATGGCCTGGCGATTGATATTGCTGGGCGCGATGATGTCCTTGTCCAGAATGACGAAATGACCGATGCCGCCGCGGGCGAGTGCCTCGCAGCAGTTGGAGCCCACGCCTCCGCAGCCGAGCACCAGCACCGTAGCATCGGCGAGCTTATCGAGTGCCTCGCGGCCCATGATGATCTCGAGCTTGGTGTCGCGTGTCTCGACGAGAGCGGCAGCGGTTTCGGTCATAGACATCCTCCGATGGGGAAGCGAATCGTGTTTTAGCTATCGCCATTATAGGTGTTATCGCGATTCCATTTGAGCCCTTGGGCTTGTTGAAATGGGATCGGGGTTCGCATAAGATTGAAGCAGATGGCACCCGTTGCAGCGGGTTGGCCAACTCTAAAACACGTTTGTAGCGTGAGAAGTGGCCGTCTTCGCATTACGCGGAGGCGGCTATTTTTTGAGTACAAGATTAGATAGTTAGACAAACATCTAAATATCGAGTATAGTGTGCGCGTCATGAGAGATGATGAGAGGAGGTCTTATGCCGGGAGAGGGTTTTAAAGCGCTGGCCGATCCTACACGGCGTCGCATTTTGGAACTTCTGCGCGAGGGCAATTGCACGGCCGGGGAGCTTGCCGAGCATTTTGACATCAGTAAGCCGTCATTGAGCCATCACTTGGCGACGCTCAAAAACGCCGGGTTGGTGACCGACGAACGTCATGGCCAAAACATCGTATACAGCTTAAACACCACCGTCATGCAGGACTTGATCGGTTGGTTTATGGGCTTTACAAACACGGAAGGTGATAAGGATGAATAACGAAAACAAGGGCATTCACGCCACGGGGGTATCGCCACGCGTGTGGATTGTGCTGGTCGCTCTGTGCGTCGCCAACGTCGCAGCGCACCTTATGGTGATGCCGAGCCTGCCGGCGCAGATTCCCACGCACTGGGGAGCGAGCGGCGCCGTTAACGGTTGGGGTCCCAGCTGGATGGCATCGGCGCTCGGCGCGTTGCCGCTGGTGTTGCTCGCGATGTTCTACGTGGTGCCACGCATTGACCCCAAGGGCGAGGCGTATCGGACCTCGGGCAAGTTCTACCAGGGTTTCGTAATTGCTTTCACGGTATTCATGTGTGCTATAAGCTGGCTGGGAGAGCTTACGGTGTGGGGCGTTGTGCCCGCGGTCGGAACGGTCAACGTGCTGACTTCCGGTGCTGTCGGTTTGCTGCTCATCGGCGCAGGCAACTACTTGCCGCGTGTGAAGCAGAACTATACGCTCGGTATTAAGACGCCTTGGGCGCTTGCCGATCCCGAGAACTGGCGCCGTACGCAGCGCTTTGGCGGTGCCTGCTTGATGGTGCTGGGTGTTGGTTTGATTGTGATGGGCGTGGCGGGTAGCGTACTTTCGAGTGAAGTCGTCGCCGCGGTGATTGCGGTTCTGGCGTTTGGTTCGGCCGGAGCTGCCTATGTCTACTCGTATCTTTTGTGGCGTAAATCGCAGAGAACCGCTCGCTAAGGTTGCGGAAAACTAGCGTACGCAGTTCATAGTATGTTCCGGGGGACTTTTCCCAGGTAGTATTAGGGGGTGTGGGCAACCATGCCCCCTTTTATTAGAATGCGCGGACCTATTTTCCTGTCTTTTCCAGAAGGGCAGGTCAGAAGACGTTTCGCAGCTGGATAAGGAGAAATGACTGTGGCAGAGTTTATCTACCAGATGTATCAGGCTCGCAAGGCCCATGGCGACAAGGTAATCCTTGACGACGTGACCCTGAGCTTCTACCCCGGTGCCAAGATCGGCGTCGTGGGCCCCAACGGTATGGGCAAGTCGACCCTGCTCAAGATTATGGCCGGCATCGAAGAGGTCTCCAACGGCGATGCCAGGCTCACCCCCGGCTACACCGTGGGTATCCTGCAGCAGGAGCCGCCGCTCGACGACGACAAGACTGTCATTGAGAATGTACGCATGGCGTTTGGCGACACAATCGCCAAGGTCGATCGCTTTAACAAGATCGGCGAGGAGATGTGCGACCCGGACTGCGACATGGACGCCCTCATGGCCGAGATGGGCAAGCTCCAGGACGAGATCGACGCCGCCGACGGCTGGGATATCGATTCCAAGCTTGGCCAGGCCATGGACGCCCTGCAGCTGCCCGATTCCGACATGCCAGTTAACGTTCTCTCTGGCGGCGAGCGCCGTCGCGTGGCCCTGTGCAAGCTGCTGCTCGAGGCTCCCGACCTGCTGTTGCTCGATGAGCCCACGAACCACCTGGACGCCGAGTCGATCCTGTGGCTCGAGCACTTCCTGCATAACTACCAGGGCGCCGTCCTGGCCGTCACGCACGATCGCTACTTCTTGGATAACGTTGCCGAGTGGATCTGCGAGGTCGACCGCGGTCACCTTTATCCCTACAAGGGCAACTACTCCACGTATCTGGAGACCAAGGCCGCCCGTATCGAGGCTCAGGGTAACCGCGATGCCAAGCTCGCCAAGCGCATGGAGGCCGAACTCGAGTGGGTACGCAGCTCGCCCAAGGCTCGCCAGGCCAAGAACAAGGCCCGTCTGGCTCGCTACGAGGAGATGGAGGCCGAGGCCCGCGCAAGCCAGAAGCTCGACTGGACCGACATCCGCATCCCTGTGGGCCCGCGTCTGGGCAATAAGGTGCTTGAGGCTCATCATCTGCACAAGGAGTTCGACGGTCGCGTGCTCATCGATGACCTTTCGTTTACCCTGCCGCGCAACGGCATCGTGGGCGTCATCGGCCCCAACGGCGTGGGCAAGACTACGCTCTTCAAGACCATCGTGGGCCTGGAGCCGCTGACTTCGGGCGAGCTCGAGGTGGGTGAGACCGTCAAGATCTCCTATGTCGACCAGAACCGTTCCGGCATCGACCCCGATAAGAACCTATGGGAGGTCGTCTCGGACGGCCTGGACCACATGATGGTCGGCGAGACCGAGGTTCCGAGCCGCGCGTACGTGGCGAGCTTTGGCTTTAAGGGCCAGGACCAGCAGAAGCGCGCTGGCGTACTCTCCGGTGGCGAGCGCAACCGTCTGAACTTGGCGCTTACGCTCAAGCAGGGCGGCAACCTGCTACTCCTCGACGAGCCTACCAACGACCTCGACGTCGAGACGCTGTCTTCGCTCGAGGCGGCGCTGCTCGAGTTCCCGGGCTGCTCGGTGGTTATTAGCCACGACCGTATGTTCCTGGATCGCGTCGCCACGCACATTCTGGCGTGGGAGGGCACCGACGAGAATCCGGGCAACTGGTATTGGTTCGAGGGCAACTTCGAGGCCTATCAGGCCAATCGCATCGAGCGCCTGGGCGAGGACGCAGCCCAGCCGCATCGTATTCACCGCAAGCTGACGCGCGATTAGCAACAAGAAGAAAGGCTGCCAGCAAGGGCGGCCTTTCTTGTAGCAATTGCATTGCAGCTATGTCAGGGCTGCTGGTTTGATTCATAATCAAAGTCATCTCTTTGGGATTAAAGCTCGTTTTTGCTTTGAGTGATTTTCTAATTCCGTTTAAAACGTAAAGACGCATTGGGTTGCAAGGACATAAGCAAATCGAATTGAAATATAACCAGTGCTGTAACGTTACAAAAAAGATTATAGAATAGGAGTATCTTATAAGTCGCTTTTCAAGAAAGAAGAACATTTGCTTTCGCGTCGTCGTTTTCTGCAACTTGTCGCGTCTTCAATTGTCGCCTTAGCCGCACGTCCGAAAGAGGTTTTTGCTTCGACGGGCAATATTGATGGTGAGCAGATACAATTTACTTCTGAAATTGCGCAAGAGCTTGCCGATAAATATATAAAGGGACTCCTCGGCTATTCGTATACGCCTTCTGACCCTATTCCTTTTGTAGATGTTGATGGGTCCCCGCTTGGTTACATTGTTCCGGTTGTGACATCCAATAGAGCCGCGGGCTATTTGGTTTTAGATGCTTCAGATGATGAAATACTTACGGGATATCGTTTTGGAGACGGCTTAGTCAGCCCTATGGATCGGGGAGGAGATCTTGGTGTCGAGTCTTATTCTTTCAATAACCCAGTCGTAATGATCAATCCATTCGAATTCGGCGTGCAATCTTTGGACGGTTCAATAACAACAAATTGCGGAAGAACAATCCCGGCTGTTTCCATAGAAGGACGGCCTGTCGTTTTATCGAATAAACCTTCAAGCTGGAACGATGTTGTAATTTACGCAACTCAAATGCAGGATTACACAGTATCTGGATTTCGTTCCATTTCTCAGTTTATGTCATATGATGAAAGCGAGATTAAGAGGCTTACCGCCCACTATGCTTGTATGGTGACAGCTTTTTCGAACGTTGCGGAACTGTATGGCATTGCCAATTTATATAGCGACCCTTCGCAATATATGCAGATATGGAATTACACCAATACCCATGCTCTTTCCGATGAAGAACAGACTGTTCCCGGTGTTGTTTTGGGCGGAACGCCGATTGCAACCTGTGCAACGGGGTTTACAAATTACTGCGCAAGCAGAGGGAGTAATCTTATCGCCCGCACTGTCTCCTCCCCGGCTATCGCGAACATTCAAAATGAGATTAACTCTAATAGACCGAGTGTTTTACATGCGAGTTTGTACAACGGATCAGCCCATTCTGTAACAGCGGAGGCTTACGCCACACTTACTGGTAAGAAAACTGGAGAGACAAGGCAGATGATTGGCATAGCGGACGGCTGGAATTCATCCTTATCCTTCCTGAAGTATGATCAGAGTTATTATGCGTGGACTTATGGAACGACTTTTTCGAAGTAGGACGATTCGTTTAGTCCTGTCTTTGGTGTTGATGGCTTTATTGGTGAGCTGTTCAACAAAAGAAGAGATGCCGCGCGGAGATTCCGGAGAAATGTCTGTGACAAACTCAGATTCATTGGAAATAGCTGGTGGGCATGCCGATGTGATGTTGCAAGGTAAAGGCATGCTTAGGTCGATTGATGCTGAAGACGCTGTCTGCTCAATAGAGGAATTAAAGACAGGTGAAACTGCATCGTACCGTGTTTCAGATAATGCTGCGAATATGATTGAGTCGATACCGATTGGAGCACAAGTTTCTTTTAGGTATTTTGCTCCGCAACTTGAGGAGGAGCTTGCTTCTCTGGTGTCTATATGTGCTGATGACAGCCAAAAGGTCTGATTTCAAACGGCCCTGGACGGTCAATGGCTATCCAGGGCCGTTTTGTCACTCGGCCGGGGCGTTGACCTTGTCGATGGCCCAGGTGGCTCCAAGGCCGCCGGTGGTGTTGCGGCGGATGCGCACGGTAACCTCGCGGCGCTCGCCAGCCTGCGTGTAGCGCAGGGGGAAGCTTGCGCGGTTTCGCGCGGCCTCGATGGTACCGCGCTCGCGGGCGATCCAGTAGTACTCGCCGACGATGCCGAGGGTATCGGCGCCGTAGGGGAGATAGGTCGACAGCTGGTGCAGAAGCGGGCCGGGGCAGAAGACCTCGGTCGCGAAATCGACGGGGAAGTCCTCGGGGATGGCGGGCGCTGCGGGTGCGGGGGCCGGTGCTGCAGCGGGGGCCGGAACCGCTGCAGGCACAGGAATCTGGTCAAAGACAGGTGCGGATGTGGACTCGATGACGGGTGCGGACTCAGGCACCGGTTCAGGCTTACCTGCGAAATCTGTCGGTTCCACGGAGACGGATGTGTCTTCAGTCTCGGTTTTGGCATCGGCTTGCGGGGCATCCTCTGTCTCGACAGACGGCTTTGCCTCGATGGACGTGGAGGCCATGGTGGTGATGCCGGCGTTGGCGTTCTCGGGGTCATAGACGACCGTAAGCGAGATGGCAGGCTGCGGCGTCTCGGGCTCCGGCGTCGGCTCGGTAGCGTCTTGATCGTCGGGCTCGTCGGGCTGATCGTTCTCGGTCTCGTCGCCAAAGACATCGCTGTTTTGGAACGCAGGCGTCTCGGATTGGTTAGCGGCTTCTTCGGTTGTCGACTTGGGAGCCTCGTTGAGCTCCGCAGTGGCTTCCTGCCCGGATATGACTTTGGGATCGGTCGTGACGGCGATTTCGGTTTCGGCCTCTGCTGTTACCCCAATAGCGACTTCGATCTCTGTCTCGGGCTCGGGTTCCGGCACGGCTCCAACCATGGCTTCGGGCTCGGGACGCTTAACGTGCTTGGGGCGCACGGCCTTCAGGTCCTTCTTGCCGCGCTTCTTCTTTTTGTAGGACTGCTTGGCGCCCTTGGTAGCCTTGCGCTTGTCCTCGCCCTTGGCAAGGGCGGCATCCCATGCCTCGTTGGCGATGACGGTGGCATACAGGCGGCCGCCTTTAAAGACGGTCAGCTTAATGCAGTCGTTAAGCTCCTCGAGCAGCTCGCGCGTGGACTCAAAGCCCAGGTCATAAGCAGTCATGTCGTCTGCGGCGAGCGCCTCTTCGACCTGTGTCATAAATGTTTGCTTGCCGCATCCAATCGCATCGCGCAGCAGGCGATACAGATAGATGTGGTTGCCCAGCGCAAGCGTGGGCCTAACTATTGTCTTGCTCATGGCAAATCTCCTCTTTACATATGTAAAGCATCTTACCATCGCAGAGCATTCGCCATGGCGGTGCCCAAGGCAAACGGGCGCGAACCGCTGTCGATTCGCGCCCGTTGTACAGGTTGCCTATCTGGGGATGCAGCGCCTAGTTGCCCGATGTCGTGCCTTGGCTTGAGCTGTTAGATGTCGTGCCCGATGTGGTGTCACTCGAATTGCCGTTGCTGCTGCCTGCTGTGCCCGTTCCCGACGTGGTGTCGCTCGCCTGGCCACCCGTGCTCGGCTGCGAACCGTCAGTCGTTTGGCTTGAGTCGGTCGTGCCGGATGTCGTGCCACTGTTGGCCGTAGAGGAATCGGTGCCCTGCGATTGGTCTTGGGTGTTCGAGGATGAATTAGCAGAGGTGGAACTGTCTTGCGTGTCGTCCGTCTGCGTCTGCTGATCTTGAGACTGGGTGTTGTCATTTGCATCGCTCTCGGTCGTACGCGACGAAAGGATTGGCTCGGGGCGCTCGCCCAGACCCTCACCGGCGGTGGTTATAAGGATGGCGCCGGCGCAGGCGATAACCGCGACGATGGCGATGGCGATCGAGAAGATGATGACCTTCTTTTGCGTCTGGCTGCGCTCTTCCGCCGCCTTGGCGCGTAGGCTGTTGGGGGCGACGCGCGCCGTGGTCGCGCGTCCCGCGACCTGGCGCATCTCCTGTGTAGTCGCGGCGCCGCCCAGGTGTTCCTCGGCATTCAGCTCAACGGGCTCATAGGCGCTGGCGGGGTAGTCGACGGCGGCGTGCGTACCTTTGAGGGCTTCGGCGCTGGCAGAGATAAAGTGGCGGTAGACCTGCGAGGACACAACGGTGATGACCGAGCTCACGGCGGCACCAATTACTGAACCAGCGATACCAATCTTGGAGGCAAGCGCGACGCTCGTGGCGGCAGCTGCGGCGCCGGCGATGATCTGGGGAATAGAAATGTCGTCGAACAGGCCCTTTTTGGGTGCGATGGCCATGGTCTGTCCGATGGAATGGTTCTCGTGCGCGCCGTTGTTGAGCGATGCCGGTGTCATGACGCGCGTGCGCGGCGCGTCTGTGTACTTGGTTGTCATACGGGGTCCTCCCGGTGTAAATCTGCTTCGTTTCGTGTAGCCATCAGGGTACCCACCAGATGTGAATCGTACGTGACATTTAACAGATACCATCAACTCATCAAGGGGGCTTGCTGTCTTTGGCGAAATAGCTTGATGCTAAACTGGACTTACGATTGCGAGGTGGTTTACGTGATGTACCCGTATATGACATTCGAAGACGGTACCGAGGTCATTCATTCTGACCTGATTACAGATGGCGATATCGAAAAGGTTATCGTGCATTTTGAGCGACCGACGGCAGAGGGCTTCGACTCCGCTCGTTGTGAGTTGCCTTCTTACAATTGGACCATGTGGGAGGGGCATTTCACCGACGAGGAGAAGCGAGGATTTGAGACTTTTCTGAGCAATAACGCCCATCTGCTGTATCGCTACGCCGCAAACGGAGGAGCTAAAGTTGCCTAGCCTTTTTCTTATTGGCGGCTATAGGATCTTCTTTTGGTCCAACGAAGCGGGCGAGCCAATCCATGTCCATGTTTGCAAGGGGGCGCCTTCAGATAACTCGGCCAAAATCTGGCTGACTCGCAGGGGAGGTTGCATTGTCGCTAATAACAAAGCGAAAATCCCCCGGAGCACGCTTGACGACCTCTGTGAAATTATCGCCGCTCAGCATGAATTGATCTGCTCTAAATGGAAGGCATTTTTCCTCGTGGACGAGATCTCGTTCTACTGCTAAACGCCACCCCGGCTTCCCTTTTTCAATTTTAAGCATGAGCCCGTCCCATCAGCACTGATTGAACTTGACAGTACAATGGAAGCGGACTTTATCGCCGCCGCTCACCGCGGCTAAACGGATATGTTGGAGCTCGCATGAACGATTTTCTAAACGGTCAAGTTAAGAACGACGGCTTTTTGCGTGTGGCGGCGGCCTCGCCCAAGATTCGCGTTGCCGATGCCGGGCGCAATGCCGAGGTTGCGTTGGCGGCTGTTCGCGAGGCTGCCGAGCACGGTGTTCGTGCTCTGGTGCTGCCCGAGCTCAACTTGTGCGGCTATACCGCGGCCGATCTGTTCCATAACCGCACACTGCTGCATGCCTGTGAGGCGGTGCTTGTACGTATCCTCGATGAGACCCGTGAGTTGCCGATCGTCTTTACCGTTGGTCTTCCCGTTGCGGTTGCCGAGAATATCTACAACTGCGCCGCCGTGTGCTGCGCGGGCGAGCTTTTGGGCCTCACGGCCAAGAAGTATCTACCTAACTATGGCGAGTTCTACGAGCGCCGCTGGTTTGCTCCGGCGCCCGCAGATCCTGTGTGGGTCGAGTTTGCCGGTCAGGGTCCGGTCCCGCTGGGCTCGGGGCTTATCTACCGCTGCTGTGATGAGGGCGCCGAGGACCTGGTGCTGGGCGTTGAGGTCTGTGAGGACCTGTGGGTGCCGGCGCCCCCTTCGACCGAGATGGCGCTTGCCGGTGCGACGGTGATCCTCAACCCGTCGGCCTCGGACGAGATTATCGGTAAGGCAGATTACCGCCGCAGCCTTATCTCTAACCAGAGTGCGCGTCTGTACTGCGCCTATGCCTATGCAGACGCGAGCGAGGGCGAGTCCACGACCGATATGGTCTTTGCGGGCGAGAACCTTATCTACGAAAACGGCTCGAAGCTCGCCGCGACCAAACTACTTACCTGCGATATGGCCATCGCCGACGTTGACCTTGACCGTCTGGTTGCCGAGCGCCGCCGCTCGACGACGTGGACGCGCGCGGACGATGCGCCGGAGGCCACGACCGTTGAGTTTTCGTTTGAGGGCGTGTCGGCCAAAGAGCCTGTCCTGCGCGATGCCTGCGATATCGACCGCGTTTTCCCGCGTGCGCCTTTTGTGCCGGCCGACCATGGCGACCTTGCCGAGCGCTGCGAGACCATCCTTGACCTGCAGACTGCTGGCCTCAAGACCCGCCTTGCCCACACGGGCACCAAGGCTGCGGTCATCGGCCTTTCGGGTGGCTTGGACTCTACGCTGGCACTGCTTGTGACCGTGCGCGCCTTCGATGCGCTGGGGCTGCCGCGCACGGGTATCACGGCGGTCTCCATGCCCGGTTTTGGCACGACGCATCGCACCAAGTCGAATGCCGAGTCGCTCGCCTGCGACCTGGGCGTGAGCTTCCTCGAGGTTTCGATTCACGCGGCCGTGGAACAGCACTTCAAGGACATTGAGCACGATCCGGCCGTGCAGGATGTGACCTACGAGAACAGCCAGGCTCGCGAGCGTACGCAGATTCTGATGGATCTGGCCAACCAGACTGGCGGTTTTGTCATCGGCACGGGCGACCTGTCGGAGCTGGCGCTCGGCTGGGCTACCTATAATGGCGACCACATGAGCATGTACGCCGTCAACGCGAGCGTGCCCAAGACGCTTGTGCGCCATCTGGTGCGTTATGCGGCTGATGTCTTTGGCGGGCGTATCGCCGAGGTCTTGCTCGATATCCTCGATACGCCGGTGTCCCCCGAGCTTCTGCCACCCACGGGCGATGGCGAGATTGCGCAGAAGACCGAGGATTTGGTGGGCCCGTATGAGCTGCACGACTACTTCCTCTACTACCTGCTTCGTTTTGGCTTTGAGCCGGGCAAGATCTACCGCATGGCGCTCAAGAGCTTCGAGGGCGTCTACGACGCCAAGACCGTCCACGCTTGGTTGCGTACGTTCTATCGTCGCTTCTTTGCCCAGCAGTTTAAGCGCAGCTGCCTGCCCGATGGTCCCAAGGTGGGCTCGGTGACGCTCAGCCCGCGCGGTGATTGGCGTATGCCGAGTGACGCCAGCTCGCGTTTGTGGCTTGCGCAGATCGACGCGCTCAATGCAATTGGCTAAGGTTGGCTAAATTGAACCAATGCGGGGTTTGTAAGCGTTACACTTTTGCAATCTGATGGCCCGTATCGCGCGGCGCTCTTGTCGGAGCGCCGCGTTTTTTATATCGAAAGGTGGCACCATGCAGGCATCGCAGCGTCTCGACCGCTTTGGCGCGGAGGTCTTCGCCTCGCTCAACAACAAGCTCCTCGCGCTGAAGGCTCAGGGCAAGACCATTTACAACATGAGCGTGGGCACGCCCGACTTTAAGCCGTACGACCACGTGGTCGAGGCGCTCACGCAGGCAGCCCAAGATCCCGAGATGTGGAAGTATGCCCTGCGCGACCTGCCCGAACTCAAGCAAGCCGTGTGCGATTACTATGAGCGTCGCTTTGGCGTTTCGGGCATTACGCCGTCCATGGTGCAGTCGTGCAACGGCACGCAGGAGGGCGTGGGCCATTTGGGCCTGGCCCTGCTCGATCCGGGCGACACCATCCTGGTTCCCGATCCGTGCTACCCGGTCTTTGAGGCGGGTGCCAAGATCGCCGATGCCAAGCTCGAGTACTATCCGCTGGTTGCCGAGCACAATTACCTGCCCTATGTGGCGGGCATCGATCCCGAGGTGGCCGATCGTGCCAAGTACATGATCGTGTCGCTGCCCGCCAACCCGGTGGGCTCGGTTGGAACGCCCGAGGTCTACGAGGAGATCATCGCTTTCGCCCGCGAGCACGATCTGCTCATCGTCCATGACAATGCCTACTCCGACATCGTGTTCGACGGCGATCCGGGTGGAAGCTTCTTGCAGTACCCTGGTGCGATCGAGGTGGGCGTTGAGTTCTTCTCGCTCTCCAAGTCGTTTAACGTCACCGGTGCGCGTATCGGCTTTTTGGTCGGCCGCGAGGATGTGGTCTCTGCCTTTGCCAAGCTGCGCAGTCAGATTGACTTTGGCATGTTCTTCCCGATCCAGAAGGCTGCTATCGCGTGCCTTAATGGCCCGCGCGATGAGGTCGAGGCACAGCGTCTGAAGTACCAGGATCGCCGCGATGCCCTGTGCGACGGTCTTGAGGACCTGGGCTGGGAGCGTCCCAACGCGCATGGTTCTATGTTTGTGTGGGCCAAGCTTCCCGGTGGTCGCACCGATTCCATGGCGTTTTGCGAGGAGCTCATGGAGAAGGCCGGCGTTGTGGTGACGCCGGGCGCGAGCTTTGGTCCTTCGGGTGAGGGGCACGTGCGCATGGCGCTGGTCCTGCCGCCCGATCAGATTGCTTTGGCTGTCGAGGCCATTCGCGAGGCAGGCCTGTATTAAAAAGCTATTTCGGCTCGTCAATAGATCGAAACCGATTTCGTACAGTTATTTTACGAATCCTGCAAACATTTTCGGTAAACGGTCGATTTTTGGCTTCGAATAGGAGCATAATCAAAGTCCCGATTGGATGTATTGGGATTACGGCAAGCCGCTCGGGTCGTTCCCGGGCGGCTTGTTTGTGGAGAGAGATGGGAGTTTCTAATGGTTAACGAGAAGAAGGTCGCTATTGTCGGCTGCGGTTTCGTCGGTTCGTCTTCGGCGTTCGCGCTGATGCAGAGTGGTCTGTTCTCCGAGATGGTCCTCATCGACGTGGACAAGAACCGCGCCGAGGGTGAGGCCTTGGATATCGCGCACGGCATGACGTTTGCCGAGCCGATGAAGATCTATGCCGGCGATTATTCCGATGTCGCCGACGCCGCCATGATCGTCGTCACCGCTGGCGCTGCCCAGAAGCCCGGTGAGACCCGCTTGGACCTGGTCAACAAGAACGTCAGAATCTTTAAGTCCATTATCCCCGAGATTAAGAAGTCCGGCTTCGACGGCATTCTGCTCATCGTCTCCAACCCGGTCGATGTTCTGACCTACGCCGCCATCAAGATGTCCGGTCTGCCCGAGGGCCACGTCATCGGTTCCGGCACCGTGCTCGACACTGGCCGTCTGCAGCAGATGCTTGGTGCTCATGTCGAGGTTGACCCGCGCGATGTCCAGGCTTATGTCATGGGTGAGCACGGTGACTCCGAGTTTGTCGCTTGGTCCAGCGCTCAGGTTGCCGGCGTTCCGCTGAACACCTTCTGCGAGCTTCACGGCCACCTGGAGCACGAAGCCGCCGAGAAGCGTATCGCCGAGGACGTCAAGAACTCCGCCTACACCATCATCGAGAAGAAGCACGCTACCTACTACGGCGTCGCCATGGCTGTCAAGCGCATCTGCACTGCCGTCATGCGTGACGAGCAGACCGTTTTGCCTGTCTCCTCGCTCATGGTGGGCGAGTATGGCCTGTCCGATCTGGCCATCTCCATGCCGACGGTCGTTGGTCGCGACGGCGTTGTCTGCCGCGTTCCCGTGCCACTGAACGATGGCGAGCAGCATGAGCTCACCGCCTCTGCAAAGGCTCTCAAGGACATCATCGACAGCGTCGATTTCTCCTGCTAAATCGAGCTCGCTCGAGCGAAAAGCTACAATGAAGGCGTCCGAGTCCACGCGGCCCGGGCGCTTTTTTGGTGCAAAGTAACCTGACCCCAATGCACTATAGTCGATGGGAGGGCCATGTCGGATTCGCCTAATTTTTTGACCTATGCCCAGACGGCGTTTGATCCGTTTGAGGAGCGGCCGTTCTGCGCGGTGGATAGCCTGGTCTTTGCGTGGTTGTCCTATTTGCGTTTGCCGGGTGATATGGCGGAGCTGACGAACTGGCAGGGCCTAGACGTACGCGAGCTGCTGCGTGCCGAGTGCTATCGGGACATGATTGACGACTTGTGGGACCCGGAGGGGAGCAGGGCCTTGTTGGAGGCCGTGGCAGCAAGTCCTCGCTACCGTGGCGTGCACGTTTGCGGCTATCGTGCTGTGAGCGATGTGGTGGCGACGGAGCAGTTTGCAGCCATGGCGTTCCGGTTTCCGGCGGGGTTTAGTTACCTTTCCTTCCGGGGGACCGACAGCACGATTGTGGGTTGGAAAGAGGACTTTAACATGGCGTTCCGGTGTCCTGTGCCGGCCCAGGAATCCGCGGCACGTTATGTGGACGAGGCGGCGGATGCGATTGACGGGCCGCTTTTGTGCGGAGGTCATTCCAAGGGTGGAAACCTTGCGGTGTACGGTGCGGCAATGTGCTCCGATGTCGCCCGCGAGCGAATCGAACGGGCATATTCCCATGATGGTCCGGGTTTCGTCGAGGAGTTCCTGAACGGCGACGCCTTTGCCGATCTTTCCGGTCGAATCGACAAGACACTACCTCGGTCGTCGATCTTTGGCATGATGTTCGAGACACAGGAGGACTATGCCATCGTTGAGAGCACCGAGTTCAGCCTGCTGCAACACAATCCCTTTAGCTGGGTGGTTGATGGTCGCGACTTCGTGTACTGCGAGCGCCTGTCCGCCGGTGCTCGATACGTTGATGGCTCTATTCGCGAGATGCTGCTTGCAGTGTCGCCTAGCGAGCGCGAGCGTTTTGTAGATGCGTTGTTCTCCGTGTTTGAGGCTACGGGTGCAGAGCGGTTTGCGGATATCGCTGGGAATCTGCGCGAGAGCCTGCCCGTGATGCTCCAGGCTGCGCAAGGCTTTGACAAGGATACGCGACGCTTTGTCTCGCAGACCATCGCGGCAATCCTTAAATGCGCACTGCTGCCCAAACGACCCCAGATCGACATGCCCGCTGCCGGCAAGAGTTTGGCAGAACAGCTCGAGGCTTGGCAGTCCGAGCTCCTGCGCTAGCCATTGGTGCAAAGCAACCTGTCCCCGATGCACCAATCTTCGATGCGCCTGGGGCGGGCTCGACCGCTATACTGGTTCGTGCCGAAATCGATCTAGAACGGAATGCCGTATATGAAAATCAATCACGCGATTCTGCATATCCTGGACTTTGACTCTGCCGTCAACGTTATGAGCCAGCGCGAGTTGGATATCGAGAGCCGTACCGTGCGCAACTTCGTGACAACGCATCTGCGCCGCGCGCGTACCTCGGCCGACAATAAACGTGCCATGTTTGCCGAGAACTCTGCGTTTGGCGGCGAGCTCAAGGGCTATTTCTTTGGCGAGCGCGAGTTCGTGGACCTGTCGCAGCAGATTGCGGAGTTTATTTCCTCCGAGCTCACCAAAGCCGAGAAAGCCGAGTCCACCGATGTGCTCGTGGCCGATTTTGACGACGATGAGGATGTCCGCTGGTTTGCCGTGATGCTGCTGGGCTCCAAGCAGGCTTTTATGCACGAAGTGGGCCGCGAGGAGGGGGAGGTGCGCAACGACATTGCGCGCCACTACGCCATTCTGCCGAACCCCTCGCAAAAGGTGCCGAGCTATGCCATCGTGCGCGCAAGCACCATGGAGATCGGCTACGTGGACAAGAAGCGCAAGATTGCCGGCGAGGACCGCATGCTTATCCCCGATGGCCTGCTGCAGTGCGATACGGGCGTATCGGGCAAGGAGGTCATCGACACCGTGACGCGTGTGGTCGAGGAAGTCGCCGAGGAGCATGGTGCCAACACGGCTGTAGCACTCGCCAAGGTTAAGGCTGCTGTTGCCGAGAAAGTTGAGGATGACGAGGAACTGCCCCCTTGGGATATCGTCGATGAGGTCTTTGAGGACGAGCCGGTTATCAAGGAGAGCGTGCGCGCGGCACTGACTGAGGAGAAGGTGCCTGAGCGTGTGCCCGTGGAGCGCAAGCAGGTCGAACGCGCGGCGGTGCGCAACCACAAGATCCGTACCGACACGGGCATCGAGATCAGCTTCCCGGCCGAGATGGGTTCGAACTCTGAGTACATCGAGTTTGTCAACGAGCCCAACGGCCTCATCTCCATCGAGCTCAAGAACATCGGAAGTATTGAGAATCGATAAACTGCTCTTGGACGTTGCAAAAAACAAAGGCCGAAGCCTTTTGGGACTTCGGCCTTTTTTGTTTTCGGCTTGGTTGCTGACATTACCCCGCAGGTTGAGCACACGTCAGCGAAAACGCCCCTAGGCGAGCAAGGTGACGTGAAAGAGGAGGGCATTGACCTTCTGGTCATGCCCGACGATTGAACGTCAGATTGCCGCTTAGGGGCGTTTGCAGCGTCGACCTGTTACGCGGTTTGTCAAAACCGCGTAACTATTAAAGTTGACGTAAGCCCTCTTCGAGACCGGTCTTGCTGTCGGTCTTCTCGTCACGCATCTTGATGACGCGGGCGGGGACACCGGCCACGACGGCGCCGGCGGGGACGTCCTCGACGCACACGGCGCCGGCGGCAACGACAGCGCCCTTGCCTACGTGCACGCCCTCCAGGACCACAGCATTGGCGCCGATCATGACATCGTCCTCGATGATGACGGGCGTGGCGCTGGCGGGCTCCACGACGCCCGCCAACACGGTGCCGGCGCCGATGTGGCAGTTCTTACCCACAGTGGCGCGGCCGCCCAGCACGGCGCCCATGTCGATCATGGAGCCCTCGCCAATGACGGAGCCGATGTTGATGATGGCGCCCATCATGATGACGGCGTGATCGCCGATCTCGACGCGGTCGCGGATGATCGCGCCCGGCTCGATGCGGGCGTTTATGCCCTTAAGGTCGAGCATGGGGACGGCGGAGTTGCGGCAGTCATTCTCGACGTCGTAGTAGTCGATGGACTCGGCATTGGCATCGAGGATGGCCTTGAGCTCATCCCAGTCGCCAAAGACGGTCTTGCCACGACGGCCGCCGTAGACGTGCGCATCACCCCACTGGACCTTCATGCCGGGCTTCTCGCGCACATACAGCTTGACGGGCGTCTTTTTAGGCGCGGTGGCGATGTAGTTGATAATCTCCCGTGCATCCATCTCGGCTGCGTTGCTCATTTGCTATCTCTCCTTTGGGTGGATCCGGTTGATACCTGGTTAGGCAAACATGACCTGGTCGAACGTATAGAAGCCGGGTTCGCGGGTGACGAGCTTCTGCGCGGCCGCCAAGGCGCCGTTGACAAAGACCTGACGGCTCGTGGCGCGGTGGGTGAGCGTGACCTCCTCGTCCTGGCCAAAGAAACTCACCTCGTGCACGCCGGCGACGGTGCCGCCGCGCAGCGAGTGCATACCGATCTCCTTGGGGTCACGCACGCCGCACATGCCCTCGCGGCCATAGACGGGGTGGTAGCCTGCCTCGGGCTCAGCTTCGACGACGGCATCGAGCAGCAACTTGGCTGTGCCGCTGGGGGCATCGACCTTTTGGTTGTGGTGCGTCTCGACGATCTCGCAGTCAAAGCCGGGCAGCTCGCGTGTGGCCTGCGCTACCAGATGACGCAGGGCTGCAATACCGATGGAGTAATTGCCCGAGTGCATAACGCGGGCATTCTGGCCCAGCTCGCGTAGGCGGTCCATCTGCTCGGGGGTGTAGCCCGTGGTGCCCGAGACCAACGCGGCACCCGTGCGCTCGACATAGGCGACGACGGCATCGAAGGTAACGACGTTCGAGAAGTCGATGATTACATCGGCGGCCGGTGCGTTCTCGAGCTCGCTCAAATCGAAGCCAATCTGGGCGACGATATCAAAAACGGGCTGACCGGCGGCGTCGACAACGCCCTCGGCGGTGGTTCGGATGAGCGAGCCCATGCGGCCCGTTCCCATAATGACGGTCTTAATCAAGCAGACCAGCTCCCTTCAGAGCATCGGTAAGTGCAGCGCGCGTGTCGTCTGCCATGGGGCACAGCGGCATGCGGTAGTTTGCCTCGATCATACCCGTTTGGGCGAGCGCTTCCTTAACGGGGATGGGGTTGACCTCACTAAAGAGGGCGTTGATGAGCGGCTGACCGGCAATCTGGATATCGCGGGCACGTGCCACGTCACCGTCCAGATAGGCGCGGCACATGTCATGCACGAGCTGCGGCTGAACGTCGGCCCACACGCTGATGGTGCCCGAGGCGCCCAGGCTCATGAGCGGCACGGTGAGCGCATCCTCGCCCGAGTACATGCGGAAGCCGTCGGACAGCAGGTGGGCGATCTTGGCCGCGTAGGCGACGTTGCCCGAGGCTTCCTTGATACCCATGATGTTGGGGTGCGCGGCCAGGCGCTCTACGTTGCGCTCGCTGATGCCGCAGCCGCATCGGCCGGGGATGTTGTACAGGATGCAGGGGATGTCCACGGCATCCGCTACGGTCTTAAAGTGCTGGTAGATACCCTCTTCGTTAGACTTGTTATAGTAGGGGGTAATGAGTAGCAGACCGTCGGCGCCCAGGCCTTGGTAGGTGAGCGACTTGGTGAGCATGGTCTGCGTGGAGTTAGAGCCCGAGCCTGCAATGACGGGGACGCGTCCTGCAACCTGCTTGACCACGGCGGCGACGACGGAGTTGTCCTCGTCATCGGTCATCGTGGCGCTCTCGCCGGTGGTGCCCAGGGTGAGGATGGCGTCGGTGCCGTTTTGCAGGGACGAAATCGATAAGGCGCTCGAGCGCGTCAAAGTCGACGCTGCCGTCCTTTTTAAACGGCGTGACAAGGGCGACGATTGAACCCACGAGGTTGCGGATATCCATGTTCTTCTCCTTCGCTTCCGCGATCTGGATGCGTTTGGTCCATTGGGCGGCGACGGCCAGGCGTTCGTCCTGGGCGCGACGGCGGGCGCTTTCAGCACGCGATTTGGCCAACAGCTCACGGCCGCACGGCAACACGTCGAGCGTGGCAAAGTAATCGTCCGGGCGCTCGGCGCGACGAATGAGATCTGCTGAGCCGTCGGGGTGCAGCAATACCTCGGCGGAGCGCAGACGGCCGTTGTAGTTGTAGCCCATGGAGTAGCCATGCGCGCCGGTATCGTGGATTACGAGTACATCACCCATGTCGATCTGCGGCAGCTCGCGGTCGATGGCAAACTTATCGTTGTTCTCGCACAAGTTGCCCGTGATGTCATACGTGTTCGTGACCGGTGTTGCGGTCTTGTTAGGGCCACCCGGCTGACCCATTACCGTAATGTGGTGGTAGGCACCATACATAGCGGGACGAATGAGGTCGACGGCGCTTGCGTCCACGCCGATATAGTCCTTGTAGATCTGCTTTTCGTGGATGGCCTTGGTGACCAGGCATCCGTAGGGGCCCATCATAAAGCGACCCATCTCGGTGCAGATCGCCACATCGTCCATGCCGGCGGGAACCAAGATCTCGTCGTAGGCCGCGTGCACTCCCTCGCCGATGGCGTGAATGTCGTTGGCCTGCTGCTCGGGCAGGTAGGGGATGCCGACGCCGCCGGATAGATTGATGAAGGCGACGCGTGCTCCGGTCTCGCGCTCTAGGCGCACGGCAAGCTCAAAGAGGATGCGCGCAAGCTTGGGGTAGTAGTCGTTAGTGACGGTGTTACTGGCAAGGAAGGCGTGGATGCCAAAGTCCTCGGCGCCCTTGGCCTTGAGCATGCGGAAAGCCTCAAAGAGCTGCTCGGTGGTCATGCCGTACTTGGAGTCGCCGGGGTTGTCCATAATGCCGTTAGAGAGCTGGAACAGGCCGCCCGGGTTAAAACGGCAGCTGACCGTCTTGGGGATGGGGCCCGCGACGCGCTCAAAGAACTCGATATGGCTGATGTCGTCAAAGTTGACGATGGCGCCCAGCTTGTCGGCGAGCTCAAAATCCGCCGCCGGCGTGTCGTTGGACGAGAACATGATGTCGTGGCCGGTGATACCCAGTGAGCGGGCGATCATGAGCTCGGTATAGCTCGAGCAATCGCAGCCGCAGCCGTATTCGTTGAGGATGGAGATGAGTGCCGGGTTAGGGTTGGCCTTGACGGCATAGTATTCCTTAAAGCCCGGGTTCCACGCAAAGGCGTCGCGCACCTCTTGCATGTTGCGGCGGATGCCCGCCTCGTCGTATAGGTGAAACGGCGTGGGGAACTGCTCGACGATATGCTCGAGCGTTTCCTTGTCCACAAACGGCTGTTTGGCCGCATATGCTTCGTTGGGGGTCAATGCCATGTCCCGTAAACCTCGCTATCCAGACGGCGCCATCGGCGCATCGAATCCGCATAGCGTGGACCCCATGTCCGGATAGCGCCCCCGCATTGCTGCAGACAGTCCTGCGGGTGTTTCCCGCAGGCCCACCAGGTTGTTCGTGCCCGAAAAACCCAGTTCGGCGGGTTTCGCCTCCCCGCGGGGTCAAAGCCTGCCGGCTCGCCCGCGGCTCTTCGTGCCCGCGCCTCTATCAAGTGGTAACGACCCTACCACGTTGCACTTTACCAAACAAGAGTATTCGTATATAACGTTTAAAAAATGCAGCGTTTTGCTAGAAACATGCACACAACAATCCTGCGTCACCATGGATGGCAACTGATGCGCTCCACGAAAGGAATCTCTATGACCGAGCTCCAAGAACTCCGTCGCTATCGTCGCGATCTCCATCGCATTCCGGAGCTCGATTTCGATCTTCCGCAGACCATCGCCTATATCGAGGACGTGCTGGCACCGCTCGACTGCGAAGTGACCCATCCGTGCCCCAGCTGCGTCTGTGCTTTCTTCGACGCCGGCGTTGATGCCGCGCATGCCACGGCGATTCGCGCCGATATGGATGCGCTGCCCATCGCGGAAGCGACGGGAGCGGCCTTTGCCTCAACCCATCCCGGCAAGATGCACGCTTGCGGACATGACGGACACATGGCCATGGCGCTTGCCGCCGCGACGTATGTCGACCGTACGATTCGCGAGCATCCGGGCGCCATTAGGCGCAATGTTCTCTTTGTGTTCCAGCCGGCCGAGGAAACGACCGGTGGTGCCAAGACGGTATGCGAGAGCGGTGTGTTCGAGCGCTATGGGGCCGACCGCATTTTTGGCTTCCATGTGTGGCCCGATCTGCCCGCCGGCACGTTGGCGAGCTGCTCCGGTCCGTTGCTGGCGCGTTCGAGTGAGACACACATTCATATTCACGGGACGAGCATCCATATTGCTAAGACCTATGGCGTTCCGGTCGAGGAGTCGCACGATGCGGCGCTGGCGGCTGCCAAGTTCTTGGTTGCCGAGCGCGAACTGATGGATGAGCTGGGTGCCGATGAGCCCTGCATTGGCAAGTTCGGCCTGCTGCAGGCAGGCACCGTCTGCAATGCGGTGGCGGGGGAGGCCCATGTTGCCGGCAGCCTGCGTGTGTTTACAGACGACATGTTCGACCGGGCGCGCGAGGGCGTGCGCCGCGTGCTGGACGATGCCTGCGCTGCAACGGGCTGCACGTACGATCTCGACTTTGCCGAGGGCTATCCGCCGGTCGACAACGACCCCGAGCTATTTGCCAGCGTCGCGCCTGCCTTGCCCGGGCTGCAGCTTATGGAGGAGCCGCTGTTAATTGCCGAGGATTTCGCGTTCTATCAGCGCCATTTGCCGGGCGTGTTTTTCCTGCTGGGCACGGGTATGCCAGAGGGCCAAGACAACCCGAGTGATTCGGATGGCTGCCCCGCCTATGCCACAAGCGCTCTGCATGCCGATAGCATGCTCTTCGACGAGGAAATCCTACTCACAGGCCTCGATGTCTATAAACGATTGCTTGTGATGGAGTGACGATGGAACGACGCCGACAGTCTGCCGTATATAGTCCGGGTGGATGCGGGTGCGGTTTGCTGCTGCTTCCGGTTATTGCTGTGAGCATTGGCGTGATGTTTACGCTTGCCGGGCTTGCCGCGGCAGCACTTGTGCTGTTTATCACTGCCATCGGCGTGACGATTTGGCTTTATCGCAGTCGTGAACAGCGCCGCGCCGACGGTAAGACCAATGTAGGATGGATTGCCTTTTTGGTCATCGCCTACCTGCTGAGCATCAGCTATTTGGCCTTCTTTATCCTGTTGATGATCAGTGCCTTTACCGGGGAATCCGTCACGGTGGGTTGATCGCTGCCGGCAGACGGTCGCGCGCAGTGCGTTTGCTCGGCGTTTGGATAACTGCATTGGTCGTTTACCGCAGCCTTAGCTCTCAGCTAATGAATTCAAGTTCAATCCTTCCTACGATGTGCTGTGTACCGGCACGGTAGCCGGATCGTAGGAAGGATGAATAATGGCAAAAGAGGGAAAGAAGCCAATCGGTAAGATTGTCCTAGGCATCATCGTGGTGCTGGTTATTGTCGGTGCTGTGGGCTCTATGGGCGGCAACTCAACCGATTCGTCTGCGAGCGATTCGGCAAAACCTGCCGAGACGACACGGCAGGCTGAGGAGCAAAAAGAACCGCAAGAACCGTATACCATTGCTGACGAGGCTGAAGACACTTCCAATCAGTTTACCTATAAGATCACGGGCACCCTGACCAATAACACGGACAAGGAAAAGAGCTACATTCAGATTGAATATGTTCTGTATGATGCCGATGGCAACCAGGTTGGAACGGCTCTTGCAAACACCAATCATCTGAAGGCGGGCGGCTCCTGGAAGTTCGAGGCGCTGGGTACGGTGTCTCCCGACCAGGTTGCTAGCTGGGAGCGTTCGGACGTAAGCGGTTTCTAGCATGTTGCATGCACTGGGGGAGGTGAAGTCGTATGTCCGATAAAAAGCTGACCGAGGAGTTGCTCAATGAGCTTCTCGATGCGCCGAACATCGATGGCTATATCAGGGAGCACGACTTTGCCGCCCCGTCGCTTTCGGACTACCTGAAGCAGCTACTGCAGGAAAAGGGCTTGGAGCGCTCGCGCGTGGTCCGTATGGCTGATCTCAATGAGACCTTTGGCTATCAGATCTTTACCGGTGCGCGTCATCCGAGTCGCAATAAGGTGCTGCAGATTGCCTTTGCGATGGCGCTGACGCTCAAAGAGACCAACCGTGCGCTGACGGCTGCCGGGGTAAGCGTCCTTAACTGCAAGGACCGCCGCGATGCGATTATCATCTTTTGCATCGATCGCGGGTGCAGTCTCCAAAAGGTCAACGAGGAACTGTATCGCTTTGGCGAGGAGACGGTGAGTTAGCGGCTGATATCTGAGCCGGTAGAGCTGTCGAACAACGATGCAAACGAACGGGGCGCGGATGCCATGGGGTGTCTGCGCCCTGCGCTATGATGGAGGCTATGGATACTCAGAGCCCAACATATTCCGATGACGAGCTGACCGCAGCGCTTGCCGAGCACCTGGCGTCGCTCGATCGCGACGACAGCTATCGCGTGGAGCGTGTACTTAAGCGCTCGTCCGTTGAAGCAACCGAGCTCGTGTACTTTGAAGGAACCGGCGGTGGTTCGCTCGGCCCCTTTGTCCGTAAACGCATCGATGCTTCGGCTCAAATCGGCGGGGCATACGAGCGTCTGTTTGCCGCTCAGCGGGCAGGCAGGCGTTTTGAGCACCTGCCCAGAATCGTCGATTGTCGTCGTGTGGGCGACGAGCTCAACGTGGTTATGGAATACATCGAAGGGGAGACGCTCGGGGCGCTGGTGGACCGTCTGGGAGCCACCCCCGATTATGCGCGTGAATTGTATCCTGCCCTATGCGATGCCGTGGGCGAGCTCCACGCCGGTTTTGCAATAGCGGGGGAGACGTCGGCGCCGGTGATCCATCGCGACCTCAAGCCGTCGAATATCATCGTGACAGGTGCCAACTATACGCCTGATGACGGCCTGACATTTTCATCGCTGGTGATTATCGACTTGGGGATCGCGCGCGTATGGCGCGATGGCGCCGATGCCGACACCGTCAAGTTTGGCACGCGACCCTATGCGCCGCCCGAGCAGTATGGGTTTGGGCAGACGAGTGTTCGCAGCGACGTGTACGCGCTGGGCGCCCTGTTGTTCTTCTGCTTGACGGGAGTCGACCCTAAACCAGGGCTCGACATGCGCGAGCAATGCGAGGCGCGCGGTATTCCCACTCCACTTTCCGATGCCGTCTGCATGTCGATGGCGCTCGATCCGGCCAAGCGTTTTGCGAGTGCGGAAGCATTGGGACGGGCGACGCGCGCGGCATACGATCTGAGTCGCCCCGTGCGGCCTCCTGCGCCTGCGCCTGTCCGTACTCCAGACTCGGAGACAGTGTTGGCGTCCCAAGGGCTCCAGAAACCCGCAGGGCTTCCTAGGCCTGCCGCCTCCACTGCATGCGGTCTGCTCTCTCGCGTTCCGGAGTCTCTGGGGCGCATTTGGAATACGCTCGTCTTCGTCTCGCTGCTTGTGTTCTTTGCCGGAAGTCACTTTGCCGTCTTTCACCCCACGGGAGCAAACCAAAGCTACCCGACGTGGCTTCTCATAATCGAGTATTTTTTCTTTGTCGATGGCCTTATGGTGCTTATGCATTTTGCGCTGTTCGACAAGCGTCGTCTTCGTCGGCGATTCGCACTGCTCGACAGCTATCGCGGCAAGAAACTCGCGAAACTCTGGCTCAAGGCATTGGGTGTGCTGCTCCTATGCATGATCGTCATAGTCGCGGTTGCCAATGCGACCGGCGTCGTCGATACCTCCGCTACCTAAAAGAAAAGGGCCCCATTGGGGCCCTTTGCAGTTGCACTTAGATGCGGTTCATCTGAGCGGCGACTTTGTTGTACCAGTCCTGCCACGTGGGCGGGCAGTACTTTTTGGCCGCAGCCGGGGTAAGGGTGGAGCCGTAGTTGGCGCCCAGATAGGCAACGTGAGCGGAGATGCCCTCGCTCCAGCTGCCAAAGCTGCGCCAACCGCCGCCACGTGCACTCCAGCCCCAGGCGTTGTAAGAATTGGCGCAATAAGCACCCTTGGTGCTCTCGATGCAGGCGATAGCGGGAGACCAACGGGGGTCGACACCGGTATTCCAAGCGGCGACGGCAAAGTTATAGCCCTGGCCTGCCATGGGGGAGCCGGCGAGATAATTGTCGATGCGGCTCGTCCACTCATTAATGAACGAATCGTAATCGGAGCTACCGGTATTGGAGCTGTTCACCGTGGTGTCGATGGTGGTGTTGGTGTTGGTGGCCTGGCTGCTGGAATTGCTGCCGCTTACGCCCTCGCCCGAGAGCTTCTCGGCGGCAGCGGCCTTATCGGCCTCAAGCTTGGCAAGCTCGGCGGCATTTTCCTGCTCGGCTTTTGCCTGTGCCTCGCTGCGGAGCTGCTGGGCCTGCGCCAGTGCATCCTCGGCGTTTTTCTGCTCTGCCTCAAGTTGAGACTTGGCCTGCTGGAGCTCGGCCTTGTTCTGTTCGAGTTCGGTTTGCATGTTATTGAGCTCTTCGATCTCGTCGACGCTCGAGCTCGTGATCTGGTTGGTGTATTTGCAGGTCGTGATGAACTCACCCAGGCTCTGCGCGTTGACCAGGAAGCTCACGATGGGATTGGTGCCCTTCTGATACTTGTACAGATCGCGCATGGCGGAGCTTGCCTTGGCCTGCTGCTCGGGAAGCTTAGCCTCGATTTCCTCGATGCTTGCCTCATTGGAGTCAATCTGCTTTTGCAGGTCATCGAGTTTGGTGCGGGCGTCGTTGTAGGCGCTCGTGGCGGCTTCGATCTTCTGCTGGGCTGCGGAAAGCTGGTCCTGCGTTGCCTGCGAGGCGGCATACGCCGCAACGGGGGAGAGCATCGGCGTGGCCGTCAGCGCAACGGCGAGCGCGGCGCTCGTGATGATACGAGCCGGCTTCGACGCAATGAGCGCTGCGGCGCGATGATTCGAATGCTGCATCCAGTCCCTCTGCAATCAATCGTAGGTTATGGTTCGAACGGTATTCTACTACTGCTTTCGACCTCAACTTGAACCTTAAAGGTCCCAAAGGGTCAAGTTGAACTTGAGGCTTTGGCTTTGACCTGCAGTTATGATGAATTGTTGAGAAACCATAGAGTTCAACTTTAACGTTACAGAGCCCTGTTTGAGAGGAATTTTGGGCTGTAAAAGCCATCTCAACGTGGGGTTTTATAACTACAGCGTGCCCTTCTGGCGAGCCTGCTCGATCTCTTCGAGGGCCTCGGCGGGGGTGAACGAACAGGTGCCGTCGCCGAGTTTGATTACCTGGATATCGTCGCCGGCGTAGACCTCTCCGCCCTTTAGCACCACGCCAAAAACGCCCTCGTGGGGAAAGATGCAGTCGCCAGCAAGATGGTAGATGGCACAGCGTGTGTGGCAGACCTTGCCGATTTGGCTGATTTCGACAAGCACCTCGCTACCAAGCTTGAGCTGCGTGCCCAAGGGGAGCGAGAGCAGGTTGATGCCCCGGGTTGTGAAGTTCTCTCCAAAGTCACCCTCGTGTACGTCGAGTCCGCGGGCCTGCGCCGTCTGGATGGACTCTGCGGCCAAAAAGGAAACCTGACGGTGCCAATGCCCGGCGTGTGCGTCGGAAGCGAGGCCAAATTGCTCTATAACGGTGTCGTGTCCATCCGCGACGGGCGACTTGCGCGTGCCCTTGTGTGCCGACGTGTTGATCGAGACGATGCGGGCGGGTCCGTTGTAGGCGTCGTTTGCCGTGCACAGGGGAGCGGTCGCTTTCGCACGTTCCGCCAGCTCGCGCCTCGCGGCATTGAGGATGGGATTATCGGTCGGATGGTCTTGGGGCACGTGCGCGCCTTTCGCTTGAGGATGTCAATACGCTGAATCCTACAACAATGGTAGGTTCATTGCCCATTGTCATACAACGGTGAGCGCCGTCTTCGTGCTGGACGATTACGTCGATTGCCATAGATACGGTGGAGCTTTGGGCGCCGGCGGCTTGGCACGCTAGAATAAATCAGTTGCGCAAAGACCGCCCGTTGTGTGGGCAGTTCATGATAGGAAGTTTCCATGGCATTGCAATTTACAGAGCGCGAGTTCATTCCCGTGCTGCTCGGTGGCGACATCAACGCCTATTCGGTGGCGCGCGCCTTCTACGAGGAGTACCAGGTCAAGAGTCTGGTCTTTGGCAAGTATCAGACGGGTCCCGCGTACCGCAGCCAGATTATCGACTACACGCCCAACGTGGATATCGACACCATGCCCGTGATGCTCAAAACCGTCAACGGCATTGCCCAAGCGCATGCCGATAAGACGATTGTCCTTGTGGGCTGTGGCGACAACTATGTCGCTCTCGTGGCTCAAGCCAAGGATGCTCATGAGCTGGCGGATAACATCGTCGCGCCTTACGCTCCCTATAGCATGCTTGAGCAGTGCCAGAAGAAGGAGATCTTCTACGAGCTGTGCGAGAAGCATGGCGTGCCCTATCCGCATACCTTTACCTTCACCATGGCGATGCTTAATGCCCAGGGTGAGGCGCCTGCCGAAGTGCTCGACCAGATCGATTTTCCTTACCCGATGATTCTGAAGCCTTCTGACGGCATCATGTGGTGGCAGCATGAGTTCGAGGGCCAGAAGAAGGCCTATGAGATTGCCGACCGCGCCGAGCTGGAACAGGTCATTCGCGATTCGTATGCCAGCGGCTACACCGACGATCTGATCTTGCAGGACCGCGTGCCCGGCAACGACGAGTACATGCGCGTGCTCACCAGCTATTCCGACCGCAACGGCAAGGTGCGCATGATGTGCCTGGGCCATGTGCTGCTCGAGGAGCATCAGCCCCACGGTGTCGGCAACCATGCTTGTATCATTACCGAGCCCAACGACGAGCTCATGGGCGGCGTGCGCAAGCTGCTCGAGGACCTTCACTTTGTGGGCTATTCCAACTTTGACGTTAAGTACGACGAGCGCGACGGCTCGTTTAAGTTCTTCGATTTCAACACGCGCCAGGGTCGCAGCAACTACTACGTCACCAACAGCGGCTTTAACGTTGCCAAGTATGTGGTGGACGAGTATGTGTTCAACCGCCCGTTTGAGCCGGAGTTTGTGACGGCACAGGACGAGGCGCTGTGGATGGTCGTCCCCATGGGCGTCGTCGACAAGTACGTCAAGGATCCCGAGCTGCGCGCTAAGGTGCATCGCCTGGACAAGGAAGGCAAGGGCGCCGACCCTTCGTTTATGAAGGGCGACTTTGTCTTTAACCGCTGGCTGCGCATGTGGCACACCAAGCTGCGCCACTTTAAGCTGTTCAAGACGTATTACAAGTAGATGAGTGCGGCGCCCGTCCGGTTTACATCGGGCGGGCGCGGGTATGATACGCGCAATTGCGCAAGCGTCACCAAGGAGGCGGCGATGGAAAAGCTGGGAGTTATCGGCGGCATGGGCGCCGAGGCCACGTCGTATTACTACGACCAGGTGGTGCGTCATACGGCTGCTGCTTGCGATCAGGAACATATCGACATGGTGGTGCTCTCCAAGTCGACCATGCCCGACCGCACGCTGGCTATTAAGACCGGCGAGCATGCCAAGCTGCTGGCGACCATGAAAGAGTGTGCCCAGGCACTCGAGTCGCTGGGCTGTGCGCACATTGCCATTCCCTGCAACACGTCGCACTACTTCTACGACCAGATCCAGTCGTTTACGAAGGTGCCGATTATCCACATGCCGCGTGAGTCGGTGCGCTATGCTCTGGCCGGTGCGGTGATGGGGGAGTGCGAGTTCGACCCCAACCTGAGTATGCCGGCCGAGCCGGTGCACAAGATTGGCATCATGGGCACCGACGGTACCGTGGGCGCGGGCGTCTACGGCCGCGAATGTAAGACTGCGGGTGTTGAGGTCGTCTATCCCAGCGAGAAACGTCAGAACGATGTGATGTCGCTTATCTACGATGATGTGAAGGCCGGACGTGAGCCCGATATGGATAAGTTCGACCGCGTGATGTGGGAGTTCGCCCGTAGCGGCTGCGACCGCGTCATTCTGGCCTGCACCGAGCTATCGGTGCTGCAGAAGTACCGAGAGATGCCCGAGATCACCCTCGACGCCATGGACGTCCTGGTGCGCGAATCCATCATCCGCAGCGGCGCCCCCTACCGCCTCTAGCTTCCGACCCGCCAAAAAGGGACAGGTTTATTTTGGTAGGTTTTATCTGGTGAAACAGTAAAGGCCTCGGCTCGTTTGGTGCGAGCCGAGGCCTTTTGCGTTGGGCGGTTGCTGTCGGTGGTGAACTAGAAGAGGAAGCCGATGGCGATGAGGGCGATGCTGACGATGAGCACGGCGATGTCCAGGCCCTTGATGGGGTAGCGCTTGTACGAGCTGGCGCGCGTACGCAGATAGAAGCCGCGCTGTTCTGCCGCCAAGGCTGTGGCATCGGTCTTGCCCACGCTCGAGATGAGCAGTGGCACACACAGTGGCAGCATGAGCTTAAGCTTCTTGATGGGGTTCTTGGTGTCGTACTCGACGCCGCGTGCGGTCTGCGCCTCCATGATGGCGTTCATCTCCTGACCAAACACCGGCACAAAGCGCAGCGCCGTGGTAAAGGTGAAGGCATAGCGATACGGCACGTGCAGCACCTCGACGCAGGCATTGGCAAGGTCGTTGAGCTTGGTCACCATGAGCATGAGGATGAGTGGCAGCGCCACGCCCAACAGGCGTAGGCAGGCCTTCGACCCTGTGACGAGGCCCGTGTCGGTGATAAAGCCCCACACCACGTTGCCATCGCGCATAAAGGCCAGCTGGAGCACCAGCATGATAAGCGCAAGCGGAATCAGCAACTTGAGCAGCGAGAACAGACGGTCGACGACGCCGGCATAGGCGCCCAGCGCAAGGGTGAGTGCCAAAAAGCCCAGCAGCGCCACGTAGGTGTCGGACAAGAAGATGCCGACGATGATGGCGGCGGCGAGGCCCAGTTTGACGACGGGATTCAGGCGATGCAGCAGCGTATCGCCCGGCATGTAATCGATGACGTTAACCACGGTGGACCATCTCCTTGGTAATTCGAACGACATCGGTGACTTCGCTCACCTGCGCAAAAGCGGGCGAGACGGAAGATGCCAGACGGCGCGAGAGTTCAATAACCTGGGGAGGCTCCACGTAGGCACGCCGCATGAGATCGATGTTCGAGAATAGCTCGTGCGTGCGGCCGCGGTCGAGGATGCGACCGTCGGCCATTACCACAATGCGCTCGGCAAAATCCGAGACGACTTCCATATCGTGGCAGACCATGATTACGGCGCAGCCACGCTCGGCCATGGTGCGCACCGTTTCCATGACGGTCATGCACTCGCGGTAATCAAGGCCGCTCGTGGGCTCGTCGAGCACGACGATCTTGGGCTCAACCACTACGACGGAGGCAAGCGCCACCATTTGTCGCTGGCCGCGCGAGAGCGAGAAGGGCGCCTCGTCGGCCGGCAAGCCAAAGCGGTCGATGACGAGTTGAGCACGACGCAGAGCCTCGGCACGGTCCATGCCGCCAAGCTCCAAGCCAAAGGCGACCTCGTCGAGCACGGTGTCCTTGCAGATCTGGCGGTCGGGGTTTTGGAAGAGGGTCGCGACCTCGCGGGCGATACGGCTCGTGGGAACGGCTGCGGTATCCAGTCCCGTGACGCGCACGCTGCCCGAGGCGGGCTTAAGCAGGCCTGTGAGCAGTTTGGTGAGCGTGGTCTTGCCGGCGCCGTTTTGGCCGACGATGCCCACGAGCTCGCCGGGATAGAGCGTCAGGCTAAGGTCGTGTACGGCGGCGCCGCCATTGGGATAGGCAAACTCAACATGGTCGAAGGTGAGTACGGGTTCGGCGTCCTTGGCATGAGGGCGCAACGACGGTGCATGCGGGGAACCGGCGGGCGCCTGGGCTTCGATAGCCGCGCGTGCGGGGTCGACGATGCCCGAAATCATGCGCTCGGCCTCATCGACATCCAAGCAGGGGGTACCGCTTACCAGGCCATCGGCCTCGAGGCTATTGAAGATACGCGTGACGCGAGGGCAGTCGACGCCGATGGCACGGAGCTCGTCGGTATGCGCGAAGACCTCGTGTGGCTCGCCCTGCAGCGCGATTTCGCCATGGTTGAGCACGAGCACGCGGTTGCAGTACTCCGAGAGCAGGGCGACCTTTTGCTCGACGACGACGATGGTGATTCCAAGTGCGCGGTTTGCCTCACGCAGCGTCTCGAAGACCAACGTGGAGCTGGCGGGGTCGAGTGCCGCGGTGGGCTCGTCGAGAACCAAGACGCGCGGACGCATGGCGAGGATGGCGGCGATGGCTACCTTTTGCTTCTGTCCGCCCGAGAGGGTGGCGATCTCGCGGTCGCGCAGGTCGCTGATGCCGACGGTCTCGAGAGTTTCGCTCACGCGCTGCTTGATCTGGTCGTGGGGAACGCCAAAGTTCTCGAGGCCAAAGAGCATCTCGTCCTCGACGACCGAAGCGACCATCTGCGTGTCGATATCCTGCAGCACACTGCCGACGATTTGCGACACGTCGGTGAGCGAGACTTCGCAGGTGTCGTGGCCGTCGACCATGACGGACCCAAAGAACGTGCCGGTGTAGTGGTGGGGCACGGCGCCCGACAGACAGGCGGCAAGCGTGGACTTGCCGGCGCCCGAGGGTCCGATGATGCCGATGAAATCTCCCTTGTTCACGCTGAGCGAGATGTGGCTGAGCGCCTGCTCGGTCTGCGTGCCATAGGAGAACGAGACATCGTCGACGTTGATGATCGTTTCCATGGATACCTTTCATAGTCATTAGGGACGTTCTTTAATGACTAGTCGTTTAAGAACGTCCCCAAAAGCTAGTCGTTTGGGACAGTTTTTGGTGGTGAAGCACGGAGACGGCTTTACGAGGGGCCCCAGGTTGGCGCGAGAAAGAGGAGCGAAGCGTACTTGGGTACGCGAGCGACGAATGAACGCCAAGATGGGGTGGCTCGTAAAGCCGAGCGGGTTAGTTGAGCCTAAGAGCCTTCTGGATGGGCAGGTAGAGGGCGCCGACCAGAATGGCGTTAAAGACGGCGGTCATGGCAACGACGGGCAGCATGGCGGCGGCGAGCTCGCCGACCACGCCGAGCATGGCCATCTTGATGACCATGAAGATGACGCCGGAGACAAAGGTGGTCAGGAAGGTTGCGACAATGGCGATGGCGGGCTTGACCTGACCGTTCTTGCCGGCGGCGTTGACGATGCCGGCCATGAGCATGGCGGCGATGCCCTCGGCGGCAAAATCGACAAACGGCGAGGTGGTGGTGATCTGGATCACGGCAGCCGAGATGAGGCCAATGACGAGCGCCTGGCCGATGTTGGGGCGAACGACCAGGATGGTGAGGCAGAAGGCCGAGATGATGAACTCGGGGCTGATCATGCCGCCCGAGATGCCCGAGATGGCCTTGCCGACGGTGAAGTTGAGGATGAAGCCGGCAGCGAGCAGGATGGCGAGCAGGACGAGGGCGCGGACGTCGAGTTTGCCGCGGTCGGCGGTCTGGACGGTGCGGGGCTGGGCGGCGGTGGTGTTCTGAGACATGGTGAAAATCCTTTCGGAATGGGGGTGCAAGAGAAAAGCGGAGGCGCGTGATGCGAATGCGATCGGGCTCGAGATAGAAAAAGGCCCCCGGTCGAAACCGGAGGCCTTCCAATCACCTAGAGCGCAAAAACAGGCGTGAGGGACTCACTGTCGACCGATCGTATTCGCATCACGCCACCACCAGTTGTTGAGAGACTTCATCGTGTTCTTCATGTTGGTGGCTCCTTTCGTGATGCCGTGGCGCGGTCGCACCTAGTTGCTGTTGCGCTGCACTATAGCACAGCGAAGTGTGTGCGGGGAAATCTTTTTTAAAAAGATTTCAGGCGGGTTTCCCGCCGGTCAAAAGAGCGGGCTGAGCGGGCGAGGCTGCCATTGCTGCCTTGTCCGCTCAGCTAAGACGTTACTCCTTATTGCGACGGTAGAGGAAGTAACCGCCCGCGGAGATGACGGCAACGCCAGCGATGGCGAATGCGGCCACCATGCGGCCATCAAAACGATCACCGGTGGTGGGCAGGCCGCCCTTGGTGTTCGTCTTGTTGGTGGTTACCGTGGTCGTGGTGTCCGACTTGCCAGGCTTCTCGGGTTTGGTGGTGGGCTGCTCGGGCTTAGCGGGCTGCTCGGGGGTACCGGGCTGCTCAGGAGTACCGGGCTGCTCAGGAGTACCAGGCTGATCCGGGGTTACCGGGTCGGTGGCAAGAGCGTCCTTGGCGTAGGTGATGGACACCTTGAGGCCGTTGATCTCGGTGTTCAGGTCGCTCGGGGTGAAGGGCTGGTCGAAGTTTTCGGCCTTCTGATAGGCGCGCATCTCCTGGAGCAGTGCCTTGCACTTCTTGTAGGTGTTCTCGGTAGCAGCCTTGCCGGCCTTGTTAGCCAGGGCAGTGCGGCCCTCGGTGGTCGTCTCGGCCAGCATGGCGGTGTCGACTTCCTTGTTCTGCTCGATGAGCTCGTTCTGGAGCGCATCGAGGTAGGCACGGACGCTGATACCAAGGGTGTCAGGGTTCTCAAAGCAGAGCGAGCTGATGTCCATGAGGACGTAGTTGATTGAGTTCTCGGGCTCCTCGTTGTACACGACGTCAGTCTGTTTGCAGTGATCGAAGGAGACGGTCTGATCGCTGAAGTACGGGCTGACCTCAGTTATCAGAGCGGAGTACAACGGGATGGCGACGGAGTACGCGGCGCGGGAGAGCATTTCCCACTGGATGGTAGCGACTTCGGGGTCATACCCGCGACGAATCTGGAAGAGGTTGATCTCGGTGTTGCGCTCGCTGCCGATGCAATAAACACCATCAGTGTTCGCGTTGAGGCCAGGGACGTTCTCGCCGCGGTTGCCGAAGGCGCGAATCAACTCGAAAGTGCTCCAACCAGACTTGCCAGGCTTGAAGAACAGGGGCTGGATTTCGCTGACCATGGCTCCCTTTTGGTCAGGTTTTCCTTTCTCCTTTACTGTGATAATGTCGTAATCTGTGCCTTCGGTCAGCTGACTACCAAAATAATTGCGGCCTTGCACATAACGGGACCACTGGTTTACGCCGGAATCGGCGAGGCTTTCGCCATACGTTTGGGCGACATCGAATTTGCCGTCAGCGGAGTATTTGGCGAAACCCTTTTCTTCGGGCATGGATTGGATCTTTTCAGAGTGGAGGCAATTCTCGGTGTCATTGAGGTCGACATCGTAGTTGAGGCTCCCGATATTAGGGTTGAGCGACGCGACGTCGTCAGCGAGCTTCATGGCGATCCACTGATGGGCGGAAAGTGTGGCGAACAGCCAGGTCTCGTTGTTGTCGGCGATGATGATCTGGTCGTTGGTGCAGACGCCTTGATCATCGATCAGGCTGCCGAGAAGCTCGACGCCCTCGCGGGCCGTGGCGCTCTCGCCCAGGATGATGCTGCCGTAACTGTACTCGCCCAGACCCACTTCCTCATCGATGGGGTCTGCTGCAGCGGCCTCCTCGTTATAGGAGGTGCTTAGCGTGGCGGAGCAGGAGACGCCCTTCTCGTTGATGCCGGCCTCGGAGTAGGCGTCGGTGCGACCCATCCAGTTGGAGGGGTGGTCGCGTACATAGCTGTAGCGATAGGTAGGCTTGTTCGAAGTGTATTCAAAAGCAGATTCAATCGAGCTGTACTTAAAGCCAGGTTCGTGGGCAGGTTCGATGCCGTAGTGCTTAAGATAGCGCTTGCCAAAGTCCTCGGCGCGGCCGTAGTACGTGTTGCCGTCGGCCGTAAGGTTTTTGCCCATGTATATCTGCGTGCAGGCGAGCGCAGATGTCGGCATGGACATGATGGTTGCAGCTCCAAAGGCGAGGCCTATGCCTAGCTTCTTGAGCGCGTTGACGGGGTGAGTTTTCCTCATTTTCCCTCGCAGCGTGCGAAAGCCCTCCGTTGCCAGAGGGCTTCAGCCAATAAAGACACCCCATTAGCGTAACGAACTGGAAACAATATTCATCTATGAAAGAAACTTACTCGATAAGCGTAATGAAATATGCGATGAGCGGTTAATTATACTCAGTTTGTAGCTTTACTTTAATAAAGGCGCCCTGTGATTACTGTAGCCGAATAAAGTAGCTGGGAATGCCCGAAATGAAAATCCCCCTGCTGTTTGGCAAATGCATAAACAGCAGGGGAGACGATAATTGGATGAATATCATACCAATGTGGAATTACTTCTTCCGGCGGTGGATCACGTTGATCGCATAGCCGACGAGCATGGCCAAAACGATGATGATGAAGCCGAGCAGGGGATTGTCGTTCATAGGGTCCTCCTATTTTCCGAGCGGGGAGAATTCGTCGACGATGAGGTCGAGGCATTGTGGAAGCGCGCGGGCTCCAAAGACGCCCGAGTTGCTGGAGATAATCTCGCCATCGAACTGCATGCCCAGCGACGGGGTGCAGGTGATCTTGGCTTCCTTGGTCTGGATGATCTTGAACTGCGGGCGCCCGAGTACCTTGCCGGCGGGGTCGAGTGCGGCGGTGATCACGGTAGGCAGCAGCTGCACGGTGCGCACGGGTTCGATGACCGCAATGTCGACCATGCCATCGTTCATACGGCAGTCGGGGAACAGGTTGATGTCGTTTTGGATGACCGAGGTGTTGCCGGCCATGCAGCAGATGCCGTCGAGCTCTTCGACAATGCCGTCATGCTCAATCGTAAAGTGCGCTACCGTAGGGTTGGGCGTGGCGAGCGCAGAGAGGAAGTAGGCGATCTCGCCGATGTCGTTTTTGGTGGGGGCGGCCTTCATCATGATCTCGGCGTCGAAGCCCGAGCCGGCGATGATGATGAAGCCGTGGCGCTTCTCGTTGCCGTTCTCGTCGAGCCAAAAGAGCTCGCCCATGTCGACTTTGACCGTGCGACCGGCACGGCAGGCCTTGGCGAGCGCCGCCGCCTCGGGGGCATTGCCGATGTTGTTGAAGAACAGGCAGGCCGTACCGGAGGGGAAGACGAGCGTGGGGACACCGCATCCGCGCATCTGGTCGAGCACGTTGGAGACAGTGCCGTCGCCGCCCGAAACGACCACGCGGTCAAACTCGCGCACGTCTGCCACGGCGTCCTCGGGTTCCATGCCATCGCCGATAAAGCGCATCACGACCTCGTCGCCGCCCTGTGCAAGGGCGTGCGTGAATGCGAAGATTTCATCTGAGCTGGGGCCCGATGCCGGGTTGTGGATGATAAGGCAGCGCATACTTACGTTCCCGTTCTGTGACTAACCGAGTATAGTTGTAAGGCAATGCCGATATCCTACCCGTGTTTTTCGGGCCTAACCTTATTCGATGGGTTGATATGTACATTTCCACACATCAGGCTCTACTCGACTTTTGCCAGCGCGCCCGTGAGTTCGACGCGATTGCCGTCGATACCGAGTTTTTGCGCGAGCGCACGTTCCATCCGCGTCTATGTTTGGTTCAGATTGCCACCCCTGCTGAGAGCGTCGCGGTCGATCCCCTGGTAATCGACGACCTATCGCCGCTGGCCGAGCTTATGGCCGACGAGAGCGTGACCAAGGTCTTCCACGCGTGCTCGCAGGATATGGAGGTCATGCTCCATACCGTGGGCGTGCTGCCACGACCGATTTTCGATACGCAGGTCGCCGCCGCCTTTTTGGGCGAGCGCCAGCAGATTTCGTATGGCGCGCTTGTTCAGACGTTCTGCGGCGTATCGCTGCCCAAGACCGAGTCACTGACCGACTGGTCGCGCCGCCCGCTGACCGATAAGCAGATTGAGTATGCGATCGATGACGTCAAGTACCTGATCGTCGCCTATACCGAGATGATGAGCCGCCTGCGCGAGCTGGGCCGTGTGGACTGGGTGCTCGACGAGCTGCGCCCGCTGGCTGACGAGTCACACTATCGCGCCGATCGCCACGAGGCGTTCCGCAAGGTCAAGCGCATCAATTCGTGCAGCCGTCATCAGCTGGGTATCGCGCGCGAGCTCGCCGCCTGGCGCGAGGACCGCGCCGAGCGGCGCAACATCCCACGCAAGTGGGTCATGTCCGACGACACGCTGCTAGCGCTCGTTAAGCGCAATCCCGTGCGCGTTGAGGAGTTCCGTAGCATTCGCGGTACCGATCAATTGGGGGAGCGCGACGTGGACGGTGCGCTCATGGCCATCAAGCGCGGTGCGAGCTGTCCGCACGATCGCCTGCCGCTCATGGTGCGCGGGCACCGTCAGATTTCGCCGGAGTTGGAGAGCGTGACGGACCTGATGTACGCGCTCATCCGCCTGGTTGCCGAGCGCTCAGGCGTTGCGACCTCGGTCATTGCCTCGCGCGATGACCTGGCCGACTACATTGAGCATCCCGAGCAGAGCCGCCTGCGCGAAGGTTGGCGCTTTGAGCTTGTGGGCTCGCGCCTGGACGATCTGCTCTCGGGTAATATGGGGTTGACGGTCAAAGATGGCAAAATTGAATTGCTGTAGGTATATAGTTACGCGGTTTTACCAAACCGCGTAACAGCTCGACGCTGCAAACGGCCGAGAGCGGCAATCTGACGTTCAATCGTCGCTCGCGTACCAAAGTACGCGTCGCTTCTCTTTCACGTCACCTTGCTCGCTCTCGGCCGTTTTCGCTCATATGACCCAATCCGCTGTCAAGAGCCACAATGGCCCCGCCGACCGCTTGCAATCGGTCGGCGGGGCCTGCCGTTGAACCCGTCCCGGTCCGCCCCCGGCATGTCGTCGACGCCTTCGGCTCAGTCTCATATCCGCGGATACCGCTCCGGCGGCCCGCAATCCTCTCCTTCGGCGGGGCTCCCCAAGTCTGACTACGCGCATGCGGCCGCTGCCGCGCGCCCAGCGAAAGCGGGGGTATCCCCGAAGGCTGCCCGGCTCGCCGGGACGGGGGCTATGTCTATTCGGTTGCCTCCCGGCGCATCGCGCCGAGGGCCCACAGCCACCTCACGAGCTCGGCGGCGGTGGCGGCGTTCGCCTTCGCCTGGGGCATGCCCCTGGCGAGCATCTCCTCGCGGCGCCGGAGCAGGCGCTCGGAACCCTTCCTCCCGTGCATCCTCACCTCGAGCGGGACGCCGCTGCCCTTGGGCATCAGCTTCGGTTGGTGGCTCGCCTGGACGTAGCTCCAGGACCCCTCGACGGCCAGCCTCCTGACGAGGGCGTTGCCGGCCCCGCTGATCCCGCCGAGGCGCACGGAGTCCGCGCTCGACCTCTGCTTCGGGGCGAGGCCGAAGTAGGACGTCACCTGCCTGCCGGAGCGGAACCTCGAGAAGTCGCCGACCTCGGACGCGAAGGCGGCGGCGAGCGCGAAGCCGCACCCCTTGATCGACTGGAGCGCCTCGACCTCCGCCGAGAGGGGGCCCGCCGCGACGGCGGCCCTGTACTCGGCGAGGAGGTCGTCGCGCGTCTCGGCGGCCGCCTCGACCTCGTTCCTCAGCGCCGCAAGCGCCCGGATGCCGCCGTCGTCGGCGGGCCGGACCTTGTCGAGCCACCTGAGGAAGTCGTACGTCCAGTACCTCCGGGGGTTTCCGGCCGGCGTCGTGCCGCCGTAGGCGTAGCCACGGCGGGCCAGGAACGCCAGGAGCCGCTGCTTCGCCGCCGCGAGCCTCGCGGTCGCCGCGTCGTGGGCCCCGGCGAGGTCCCTGAGCCCCTCGATCTCGGGGGAGGGGACCCATACCGGGGTGACGTCGTGCGACAGTATCGCCTTGGCCATCCTGGCCGCGTCGTTGCGGTCGTTCTTGGACGAGAAGTCTGCCGCCGACCTCGGGACCCTGGAGACGGCCGCGACGACGCAGTCGACGCCGAGCCCGGAGAGCTCCCTCTGCGGGGCGAAGCCGAGGTAGCCGCTCTCGTAGGCGGCGAGCGACGGGCCGGGGAAGCCCGACATCCACTCCGCGACCTCGCCCCAGGGGTTGCCGCGGAACCTCCTCGTCACGGCCTCGCCCGTCTCCGCGTCGAGCGCGCAGACGGTGGTGGACCTGAGGTGTACGTCCATTCCGAAGGCGGTAGAATATCTAGGCACGGGAGCCTCCCAACCTCGTTGCGGCGCGGCTGCGCCTCTGGCACTTCAACAACATTGTCGCAGCCCCGACCCGCGGTCACGAGCGGGGGCTCCTGTCGTTTCCGTGCCCTCGGATTGGGTCATAGTGTCTGACATTGCCAAAACATCGATGTTGATTTGCTGGTCAGTCGAATGGGTAGAATGCCTCCAACGTGTAACTCGATTCGGAGGAATTCGCATGCCTTATTACTATGGATACGGCTTTGGCATCGACCCGCTGTACCTGCTGGTTGTTCTTGTGTGTACGGTGCTCGGTCTTGCCGCACAGAACTATATCAACTCGACGTACAAAACCTGGTCCAAGGTTCGCTCGGACGGCGATACGGGTGCCACGGTCGCTCGCCGCATGCTCGATGCCAACGGTTGTAACGCCGTGGGTATCAAGGGTGTCGCTGGCGAGCTCACCGACCATTACAACCCGCAGGACAACAACCTGTATCTCTCGGACGCCAACCGTTCGGGCGGTTCGGTTGCAAGCGTTGCCGTCGCCTGTCACGAGGCGGGCCATGCCGCCCAGCGCCAAAGCGGTTACGCCATGATGAAGGTGCGCACTACCCTGGTTCCGGTCGTCAACTTTACCCAGAACACCTGGACCATCGTGCTACTCATAGGCCTGTTTATGAACATCGCGGGGCTCACGACCCTCGCGCTGATCTTCTTCTCGTTTAGTGTGCTGTTCCAACTGGTTACGCTGCCGGTCGAGATTGATGCCAGCCGCCGCGCCGTGGCGTACATCGAACAGTCGGGTATGAGCTCCAAGCAGGTCAACGGTGCCAAGAAGGTCCTGACAGCAGCCGCGCTCACCTATGTGGCCGCAGCGCTCACTTCGATTATTCAGCTGCTCTACCTGATGGCTCGCTACAACAGAAACTCCAACCGATAACAAATTGGGTCGCTGGGCGCCGCGGGGATTCGTGTCCCCGCGGCGCTGTACTATGTGTTGGACTTGAATTTGCGCAGGGCCGGAGTCCTTGTGCACGATGACGAAAGGAGGCTGCGTGGCGGGCTGGAATCTAACCGGCAATGCCTTTTCCGCCGAGTTCGACGGTTCGGATGGGCAGGAGCGTAAGGAGCTCAGCGTGAGCCAGGCGGTGGAGATCGCCGCCGGTGCGCTCGATGCCATTCCGCAGCTGAGCGTCCTGGGCGAGGTCACGGGCTTCCGTGGCCCCAATGCCCGAAGCGGCCACTGCTACTTCCAGATTAAGGACGATTCGGCCGCCGTTGACTGCATCATTTGGAAGGGCGCCTATCTCAAGCGCACGTTCGATCTGCGCGACGGCATGCAGGTGAGCTTTAAGGGCAGCTTCAATCTCTATAAGGCCACGGGTCGTATGAGCTTTGTCGCTCGCTCGTTTTCGCTGGCGGGGGAGGGTCTGCTGCGTCAACAAGTGGCGCAACTGGCCGAAAAGCTACGCCGCGAGGGCCTGATGGACGAAGCTCGTAAACGCCGCATCCCGGTGTTCTGCTCCCGCGTGGCGGTCGTCACCTCGCTTTCGGGTGCGGTAATCGACGACGTCAAGCGCACGTTGCGTCGTCGCAACCCGCTCGTCGAGCTCGTCTGCGTGGGCGCTAAGGTTCAAGGCGAGGGTGCGCCGACAGAGCTCATTGAGGGCTTGCGCCGCGCCGCTTCCATTACGCCGGCGCCCGATTGTATTTTGCTGGTGCGCGGCGGCGGTTCTTTCGAGGACCTCATGACCTTTAACGACGAGGAGCTTGCCCGCGCGGTGGCGGCCTGTCCCGTGCCCGTGGTGACCGGCATTGGCCATGAGCCCGATACCTCGATTTGCGACATGGTGAGCGACCGTCGCGCTTCCACGCCCACGGCGGCGGCAGAATCGGTGGCGCCGGCCATGACGGAGTTGGCCGACGTGCTCGAGACGCGCCATCAGCGCCTGGGCGCCGCGATGGCATCGATGATTGGGTCGAATCAGGTTGATTTGGAGATGCTCGATCAGCGCGGTCGCCGTGCCTGGGATACCTATACGGCCCGTCTGGGCGACGCGCTCAATGCCGCCGCATGCCGCCCGTGCCTCAACGACCCCACATTTATGGTCGAGCGTCGCGAATCGGAGCTTGCGCTGACTGCCGATCGCCTGTCCGGTGCCATAACGCGCTCGGTCGGGACATTCCGCTCCAACTTCGAGCGTTTGCCCGAGCGTTTGATCGCAAGCACCTCGGGGCTCGATGGCAAGCGCCATGCGCTCACGCTTGCGAGTTCCCGTCTGGAGCATCAGGGACGTACGATGCTCAGCAAACCTGCGTCCGACCTGGGCCGAGCTGCCGCGTCGCTCGATGCCCTGTCGCCGCTCAAGGTGCTTGCCCGCGGCTATTCCATCGCGTACAGCGATGACGGTGTGGCTACGAGCGCCAAGACCTTTAAGCCCGGCGATGCCATTCGTGTACGCATGGCAGACGGCAACGTGGCGGCAACGGTCAATACGGTCGAGTAGGCCGCGTTTCATTGTGATAAACCTTTAGGAAAGGAAACAGATATGGCAGAGAAGACCCCGGTCGAGCAGCTTACGTACAAGCAGGCCTCGCAGGAGCTGGAGCTCATCATCCGCAGCCTGGAGTCGGGCGATATGGAGCTCGAGGAGTCGCTTGAGAGCTATACCCGCGGCGTCGAGCTCCTCAAGAGCCTGCGTACCCGCTTGTCCGATGCCGAGCAGAAGGTCTCGGTGCTCCTTAAGGACGTCGACGGCAACGACGTGCTCGCCGACGGCGAAGCCGCCAACACGGACGACAACCTCTCGTTCTAACCATCCCGACCAAATATAATTACCTTGGTCTGTGAGAAAGGAACCAACCATGTGCGATTGCATCTTCTGCAAAATTGCCAACCACGAGATCCCCTCGACCGTTGTCTATGAGGACGACCAGGTCATCGCCTTCGACGACCTCAACCCCCAGGCGCCGGTCCACACGCTCGTGATTCCCAAGAAACACTACAGCGATATCGCCGACAACGTACCGGCCGAGACCATGGGCGCCATGGCTCACGCCATCCAGGAGGTCGCCAAGGCCAAGGGTCTGGAGGACGGTTTCCGCGTCATCTCCAACAAGGGCGTCAACGCCGGCCAGACCGTCATACACTTCCACATGCACGTCCTCGGTGGCAAGAACCTGGGCGAGAACCTCATCTGAGGACGCACAGCCCGTCGCCTTGGCTGCCTTTGGAGTAACCTATGCAGCTTTCTCAACTCGAATACCTTCAAGCGGTAGCGAACTACGGCGGCGTGCGCAAAGCGGCTCGCGCCGTTCACGTGAGCCCGCAGGCCGTTTCGTCGGCAATTAAGAAACTGGAATCTGAGTGCCAGATTGTTTTGCTCAACCGATCGGCGGGGGAGGCTGTTTTGTCTCCTGCGGGCCGAGAGTTTGCGCGTCGCGCACGTATGATCCTGGCGCAAATCGACGATCTCAAAAAGTACGCTCAATCGGGGAACGGCGGCGTTTCGCCCGACGGCCACTTCCGTCTTTACGCCCCCTGCCTTCACGGGCGGGGGCGCCTTTTTTCCGAAAACTGGTACGACTTGTTTGAAAGCTCGCACCCTCAGATTCACCTTGATGTGTGGCATCAGCCAACGGCTACATGCTTTGAATCACTTGTGCTTGGCATTTCGGATGCGGCCATCTCATTTGAGGAACCAAGGGGCAGTGTCCTTTCTTCGAAATACTTGGGTGAAAAGGAGCTCAAGGTTCTTTCGTGTCCAGCGGGTCATCAATCTGTGGGCGCTATGACCGTTCGAGAGTTGCTGGGCGGCAGGCTCGCTGTTCCAATTAATTTGTCACCCTGTCTCAATGCAATCAATCAATGTCCCGAAGCTCAACTGGTTAATTTCCGCTTTCGCGATGTCGAATACGGAAACAGGGCGCAGGCCGAGTTTCTTCAAGCCGGGGGATTGATATTGAGTTTTTCTGGCTCTTCTCTCGCATCAGATGGATTGGAAGTGAGCGAGTGCTCCATTGAAGCCTCGCATGACGTAGCCTTGCCCATCTACTTTTGCTATCGACAAAATGCCTGGACCGATCGACACCAGACGGTATTTCTTCATCTATTGCGTCATCTCGCTTCGTGAGATTAGTTGGCTTCGAGACGTCAAGTGATTATTGACGCCTTACAACACATAGCTGACAGCTTTGCCCTCATGCTTTTCCAAGATTTCGATTTAGATTGCTGACTCTTGGAGGGCGGAGCATGAAAAACCGTACGGTTTTGCTTTATATGACGTTCGTTTTTCTGTCGAACTTCAGCACCATCTTGTATTTTCTGACGGTTTATCTTGCATTCGTCGGATTCTCGATGGTAGCGATTTCTAGCATGATGATTGCCTATCAAGTGAGCAAGTTCATTCTTGAAGTTCCCACTGGCTATATTGCTGATAGGTTTGGACGAAAGACAAGCGGTCTCGTTGGCGTCGTGGGAATGCTTGGATACTACGCCGCCCTGCTCCTCGTCCGTTCTCCTCTGCTTTTAATCGGCGCGTTTGCTCTCAAAGGTTTTGCCGTTGCATGTGTGAGCGGATCCATAGAAGCGATCTACATTGACAGCGTCTCTCAGGACCAGCTCGTAAGACTTAATGTCGTTGAGCGATTTGTTTTCTATGCCTCTTATGCCATCTCCGCTTGCGTGGGCGGTTTCATTTCGTCTGTCGGTGCATATCTCATTGGTCTTTCGGCGGATATCATCGCAATGGTGTTGACGTTGGTTGTCGTTGTCTGCATTCCTGAGATGCGAAGAGGGGGCACTGCAGCGACACCTGAGCATGGAATTAGCCCGAAGATGATCGGTGCTGCTATTGCGGGTAATGGCATTCTTCGGTCAGCGTTCATCATGGACTGTTCTCAGGCATTTGCCTTCGTCGCTCTGGAAGACTTTTTCTCACTGTTGTTTGCAGGCCGCGGAATGAATGCCGTCGCTTCGGGCGTGACCATTGTTAGCGCCGGGCGATTTTAGCCGCTAATAGTCAAACTATTTTGACCAATCCCGGTCACCGAATAATGGCCACCGTGCCTCCCCGCCGCCACTACGCTGGTGGTGCCAACACGCCGGCGTTAG